>DAOVGD010000149.1 GCA_030672555.1 Desulfobacterales bacterium | reverse complement strand
CATAAATTTGGAGAATAACACTATTTTAAAAATATTGCCTCACGCAAAGGCGCAAAGACGCTAAGTTTTATTTTTTTCTTTGCGAGCTTGGCGCCTTTGCGTGAGAATATGAAAATTTACATAAATAAATGTTGTTTCAATATGTTATGTGAGAGAATGACTTGGCCTTGTTATCATTAAAAAATGGTAACTACTCAGGTTGTTAGGTTCACGGTTCAGAGTTCATGGTTCAAAGTTCATGGTTCAGGGTTGATCGCTTTCTAACCTTGAACCGTGAACCCTGGAACTGTGAACCGTGAACCGTGAACCCTGGAACTGTGAACCTGAGTAGTTACAAAAAATGATAGATGATAAATGTAAAATGATCAATGACAAATGAACGTTTTATCAAGTAACCAACAAAGATGATTTCGTAAAAAGTCTTGAGTTTGATAAAGGATGGCTAAGTAAAAAGGTCAATATACAAGGCGTAGTGGTTTTTCAGGTGCAAAGGCATACATATGGTATGTCGAGTGCCTGAAAAACCATTACAACGCAGTAGATTGGACTTTTTACGACGCCATCAATCTCAGCCACGTATCTCTAACCTTGCGGCCCTGTGAGCTACCTTTTCTGCCAACCCTTCCTTGTATTCTTCCAGCCGCTTCGCAATCGTTTGATCATGTGCTGCCAGGATTTGGGCGGCCATAATCCCGGCATTCCTAGCTCCCGCGCTTCCGATGGCCATGGTAGCGACCGGTATCCCTGAAGGCATCTGAACTGTTGCAAGAAGCGCGTCCAATCCCTTCAAGGGGGAAGAATCGATCGGGACCCCAATGACCGGTAAGGTTGTGCATGCCGCGATCGAACCGGCCAGGTGCGCGGCGCCACCAGCCCCGGCTATAATCACCCGAAGCCCTCGTTTCCGTGCCGATTTGGCATAAGCCGCTGTCCGTTCCGGTGAACGGTGGGCAGAAGCAATGGTCATCTCAAACGGGATCTGTAACTGCTTGAGAGCACCTGCAGCTCCCTCCATGATCTTCCAATCAGAGTCACTCCCCATGACAATCCCGACGAGGGGAACAGTCTTGGTGCGGTCGAGGGCCTTTCGACCAATATCTTTTCGAAAGTATGCGCCATCCCAGCCAATTTTCGATACCGCGGTGTAAGCCCGGTCGATTGCATCCTCAATAGTATCCCCCAGTGCTGTCACGCCTAAGACGCGTCCACCACTTGTTGTGACTTTCCTATTTTTGGATGCAGTTCCTGCGTGAAAGACCACAACGTCTTTCATTCGTGATGCAGCGGCAATTCCCTTAATGGCTTTTCCTTTCTGGTATGAGCCGGGGTATCCCTTAGCTGCCATCACAACACAGACCGAGGCCCGCTTGTCCCAGGCAATCTTTAAGTCTAAAAGACGCCCGTCTATTGTAGCCTCCATTACATCTACAAGGTCGGTTTTCATTCGCATCAAAAGAGGTTGGGTTTCGGGGTCACCAAATCGCGCATTGAACTCGAGGACCTTTGCCTGACCATTTTTAATCATAAGACCAGCATACAATACCCCCTTATATGGCGTCCCTTCTGAGGCCATTGCCTTGACCGTGGGGGCCATGATCTCATCCATTATCTTCTGATGGAGCGAGTCATCAATAACAGGTGCCGGAGAATAAGCACCCATGCCCCCGGTGTTCGGCCCCTGGTCCCCATCATAGATCGCCTTGTGGTCCTGAGAGGTGGGCAGGGGCAATACAGTCTTTCCATCGGTAAAGACTAAAAATGAGGCCTCTTCTCCGGTCAGCATCTCTTCTATCAACACCGTATCACCTGCCTCTCCGAATGCCCTTTCCACCATGATTTGATGTATTGCGTCCGTGGCCTCTTTTTCGGTTGCACAGAGGATAACCCCTTTTCCTGCGGCAAGTCCATCGGCCTTAACAACCAATGGCGCCTTTTTCTTTTTCACATATGCAATCGCTTTTTGAGGGTCTTTGAACGTCTTGGAATCAGCAGCGGGAACACCGTATTTTTTCATCAGGGCCTTGGCAAAACCCTTGCTCCCTTCAAGGCGGGCCGCCTTGCCGCTGGCCCCGAATACGCGCAACCCTTTGCTTTCAAATTTATCAACGATACCTGCAGTCAGCGGGAGCTCAGGACCAACGACCGTAAGATCAATCTTTTCCTGGATTGCAAAGTTCAATAGACCACCAATGTCATCTGAGCTTATAGCCAGGCAGGTCGCCTGTCTTGCAATTCCTGCATTTCCCGGCGCGCAAAAGATCTTCTTGACCTTCGGGCTTTGCGCAATCTTCCAGACCAATGCATGTTCACGGCCTCCCCCTCCGACCACCAGAATTTTCATTGGTTTTTTTCCTCCTTTAACTTCCGGCATCCTGTGATCCTGTTTATACATAACGACGTGAGAAAACAATCGTTTATAACAAAAAAGAGGACACATGTCCATCACAGAAAGAGAGAGTGGCATAAAAATTAAAAAAAAAGTTGTATTTGTCATATGTAGTCTTATATTATATTAAATTCTTGAATAGGGGCTCATAGAGTGAGACCTTTGCAACGGTCCCAGAGCCACTGAATTTTATTAGGAGGTAAGATGGCACAGCCAGATGAAGAAAACACCATAAGCCTCTTGGAGGATGATGGAGAACAGATAGAGATCCCTAAGTTGCTTCCTATGATTTCTGTCCGCAATGTTGTGGTATTTCCATATATGATTATTCCCCTTTTTGTCGCACGTGACAAATCGGTGCGTGCCGTGGACACGGCAATGTCTAAGGACCGTCTGGTTATGTTGGCCACACAGAAGGATCCCTCAGAGGAGCATCCAGCGCCGGAAGATATATATGATGTGGGGACCGCGGCCATTATTATGCAGACGTTGAAATTGCCGGATGGTCGCGTCAAGATCCTGGTTCAGGGATTAGAAAAGCGGCGCATTGCTGGATATAGGGCTCGAAAATCGATGTTTCGGGTAAAAATTGAGCCTCTGCCGGACAAACCGATAAAGAGAATGACGGTCGGGACCGAGGCCCTTATGAGAACTGTGTGCGAAAAGAGTGAAAAACTTCTCTCTCTTCAGGGGGAACTGAACATCGACGTCAGCTCCATTCTCACGAGTATTACAGACCCTGGGCGTCTTGCTGATGTTGTCTCGTCAAATCTACGTCTGAAAATTCCCGAATCTCAATCCCTGTTGATGATGGTCGATCCCAAGAAACGTCTTCAGCGTGTACACGGATATTTAAACAGGGAACTGCGAGTTTCTACCATTCAGGCCAAGATTCAGTCAAAGGTCCATGAAGAGATATCCAAGACACAGCACGACTACTTTCTGAGAGAGCAACTGCGAGCAATACGGGATGAATTAGGAGATACTGACGACAGAGAAGAGATATTAGAATACAGAACAAAGATACAGGAAGCCAAGATGCCGAAAGAGGCCGAAAAGGAAGCTCTTAAGCAACTAAAACGCCTGGAGCAAATGCATCCTGATGCCGGAGAGGCTTCCATTATTCGACCCTATCTTGACTGGCTCGTA
This sequence comes from Desulfobacterales bacterium, assembly GCA_030672555.1. Taxonomy (GTDB): domain Bacteria; phylum Desulfobacterota; class Desulfobacteria; order Desulfobacterales. The sequence goes on along the minus strand of DAOVGD010000149.1, from coordinate 2,450 downwards.
GAGGTGCCGTGGAGTGAATCCACGAAAGATGTCCTGGATGTTAAGAAGGCTCAGAATATCTTAGATGAGGATCACTATAATCTATCTCAGGTAAAAGAGCGTATACTGGAATACCTGAGTGTTCGTAAGCTGAATAAAAAAATGAAGGGTCCCATCCTATGTTTTGTCGGGCCGCCGGGAGTCGGGAAAACATCTCTTGGCCGTTCTATAGCAAGGGCCATGAACCGAAAATTCGTCCGTATCTCTCTGGGCGGTGTAAGGGATGAAGCCGAGATTCGGGGGCACCGCCGTACTTACATCGGTGCATTGCCCGGCCGTATCATCCAGGGTCTGAAACAATGCAAAACAAACAATCCAATTTTTATGATGGATGAGGTGGACAAGATAGGGGCTGATTTTCGCGGAGACCCTGCTGCCGCCCTTTTGGAGATCCTTGATCCGGAACAGAATTTTTCCTTCAGCGATCATTACCTCAACATCCCGTTTGATCTTTCAAAGGTCTTGTTTATCACCACCGCAAATACTATAGACCCGATACCCTCCGCCTTGACGGATAGGATGGAACTTATCGAGATTGCCGGATACACGGAAGAGGAAAAACTTGTCATTGCCAAAAAGTTCTTACTCCCGCGTCAGATAAAGGAAAACGGACTCAAATCCAAAGATATCGTTTTTTCAGACCATGCCCTGCGAAAAATTATTACCCACTACACTCAAGAGGCCGGCCTGCGAAATCTGGAACGCGAGATAGGGAAAATCTGTCGGAAAACCGCTCGAAAGATTGCTGAGGGACAGAAAGGTCCTTTTAGGATTACTGCCAATCTGCACCTCTTTTTAGGGGTACCAAAGTACTTGCCGGAGTTGGAGCAGGAGATACACGAAGTCGGCGTGGCCACCGGCCTTGCCTGGACGCAATTCGGAGGTGAACTCCTTTACGTGGAAGCCTCCGGCATGAATGGAAAAGGAGATCTGATACTTACAGGCCAATTAGGAGACGTAATGCGTGAATCGGCCCAGGCTGCTCTTACATACGCACGTTCTCACGTCCAAGACCTTGGTATTGCTGAAGACTTTTACAAGGACCTGGATATCCATATCCACGTGCCCTCCGGTGCCATTCCAAAGGATGGGCCGTCTGCCGGCATTACAATGGCCTCTGCCCTGGTCTCTGCTCTGACAGAAAAACCGATTAACCGGGATGTGGCAATGACCGGTGAGATTACGCTGCGTGGAAGAGTCCTCCCTATAGGCGGCTTAAAGGAAAAGGCGCTGGCAGCGCTGAGGGCCAAGATTTATACTGTTATTATTCCCGACAAGAATGAAAAAGACCTTTCCGAGATACCCAAAAACCTCAGGAAAAAGCTTCGGTTTATTCCGGTAAAACATATGGATGAGGTTCTTAAGGTAGTCTTGTTGGCAAAAAAATGAAAATCCTTGGGATTGACACGGCAGTTGCAACCGGAAGCGTGGCAATAATGGAAGACGACGTCCTGGTTGGCGAGATGCTCCTCACAAGCCGGCGGACTCATGCCAGGCGTGTCATGAAATCAGTGGATACCCTCCTTTCCGTGACAGAGTACACACTTTCCGATCTTGACGGATTTGCAGTGAGTATCGGCCCGGGAAGTTTTACCGGACTACGGATAGGAATCAGCACGGTAAAAGGATTGGCCTTTGCACTTGGAAAACCGATTGCGGCCGTCAACACCCTTGATGCCCTGGCAAACCAATTTCCGTCCTCTAATAGACTGATCTGCCCTATCCTGAATGCCAGAAAAGGTGAGGTGTACACAGCGCTCTATCGGACCGATGAAAATGGGGCGGTTATCCGCACAGGTGATTATACGGTTGTTTCTCCCCCTGACTGGGTATGCCGCATTACAGAACCCGCCCTTTTTGTGGGAGACGGTGTCGAGGAATATGGCTCCCTGATAAAAGAGAAATTGGGCACACTCGCCCATTTCGCTCCTCCCTTTTTAAATACCATTCGGGCCTCGGTAGTAGCCTGCCTCGGAATGGAACGTCTAAAAAACAAAGAGTCAGATGATGCAAAAACACTCGTCCCTTTCTATATCCGCCCTTCGTATGCTGAGATAAAAAAAGCACACGGCCAGCTCTCCCTATAAAGTGGTACTATCCTTACCGGCATCCGGGATGGTGGTAACGGAACTGGAGCCCCGGAACCAACCACCCTGCCTCAAATTCCGCCCAAAACTTATTGATATCATATCTTTTTTGTGTCATTATTATCTCAAACAGAGGGCAATTTATATACAAAATATAATGAAATTGACGGAAAAACAGAAAGCCTTCTTGGGATATATCTCCTGTTGCCTGGCAACCACACTTTTTATGACTGATATATGCCGAATATCCGGTCATTTATCACTTGACCTGCTCGTCGCCTCCCCCTATACTTAATAAACAACCAGATAAACACAAATAAAACT
>DAOVGD010000024.1 GCA_030672555.1 Desulfobacterales bacterium | reverse complement strand
TGGTCCATCTTTGGCATTGGCTCTGGATGAGCCAAAGGAAACGGATCAAGTTTTTGCTGTCGATGGAATTACTTTTTTAGTTGACAACGACCTGATGGCACAGGCGAGACCAATCAATATCGATTTTGTCGACACAGGGTTCCACAGAGGGTTTGCTATTACCTCGAAATTGTCAAGGAACAGCTCATGTGGTAGTAACACGTGCAGTTGTTAATTGTTTTTTGATAAATTGTATAAAAACTTCACACAGGGGAGACTTTGTTCTCCCCTTGTTCGTGATCAAATAGAAATTTCTTTTTAGAACCAAACCTGCAATAGAGACTCCTTTTAACCTCCCGCCGGCTATGTCTTCGGATACAGCTCTTTTTGACAGTATTGATAAGCCTACACCGGCCTTTATTCCCTGACAAACCGATTCCGTGCTTCCCATCTCGGCTACAATATTGAGCAGGCCGAGAGACAGCCCTCCCTTTTTCAGCACATCTTCGATCGATTTGCGTGTTCCGGAACCGCGTTCCCGCATGATGAAGGGTTCTTCGGCAAGTTCTGCCACTGCGATGCTCGACCTTTTCGCCCACCTGTGTGATGCAGGCAGAACAAGGACCAATTCGTCTTCTATAATTTGTACGTACGAAATCTGTTTATCCCTGGTTTTTGCACCCACTATGCCGGCTTCTACACGTCCATCTAAAACCTCCTTTGTTATCTTTTCCGTATCCCCCAGCACTAAGGTTATTTTTATCTTTGGATACTCTTTTCTGAACTTTCCCATCAAAGACGGCAGAATGTAACTGCCGGGTATGGTACTTCCTCCAATAACAAGATGGCCTTTCATGTCACCCTGAAATCTGGCCAACGCTGCTTCTGTTTCTTCTTTAAGTGCGATCAATTTCAGGGCATGGGCGTACAGAATCTCTCCGGCCTTGGTAGGGACCGCCTCGCGTCCCAAGCGATCTATGAGCTTACATCCAAAGTGGTTTTCCAGATATTTGATGTGACCGCTCACTGTAGGTTGAGACAGGTAGGTGAGCTCTGCAGCCTTTGTAAAACTTCGGTGTTCTACAACCTTGCAGTATATGTTTAAACGCCATAAGTCCATAGCATAGGAATTTCCATTTTGGACACAGACCTGCCCGCCATCGCGAGCGCTCAGGCGAGGCGGGCGGGTCTGTGTGTATCTGTGAAAATCTGTGTCCTAATTTAATTAATTTCAGAACTCCTTAACCCGCAACTTTTTATATTCAAAATAATCCCTCAAGATCCTCTCGTGATCAAATGCTAAGGGTTCAGGAAGATCGGTCTCCTTAAAAACCCCTGCCACGCTGGCGTCATCATCAGCCTTTGGGACGCCAGTTGCCGAAGCGATATAGACAGTTGTGATAGTATGGTGACGCGGGTCACGGGATGGGTCAGAATATGTATGAAACTGTTCGGTAAGCTTTATGTCCAAAGATGTTTCTTCTCTTGCTTCCCGAACTGCTGCGGCCTCGAGAGATTCCCCATAGTCAACAAACCCCCCTGGAATAGCCCACCCCTTGGGCGGATTTTTTCGCTGAATCAGCACTATCCCACTGTCATCCAACTCGATAATGATATCCACAGTGGGGAGAGGATTTCTATATTTTTTCCGCAAACTTCGCCTTTAATTTTTGATTGACGATTTCAGGCACCATCTCCTCAACATCGCCACCAAACTGCGCAGCTTCTTTAATAATGGAGGAACTGGTAAAGATCCAACGCAGCCCGGTCATGAGAAAAAAGGTTTGAATCTCACGGTCAAGTTTTCGATTCATCAAGGCCATTTGAAGTTCATACTCGAACTCGGACACGGCCCGAAGACCCCGGACAATGGCACAGGCGTCACGCTTTTTGGCATATTCTACCAAAAGGCCGTCAAAGTTGTCTACCTCGACGTTAGGGATATCTTTTACGGTTTCCCTCAGCATCATAAGCCTTTCTTCTAAGGTAAACAGCGGTTCTTTACCGGGGTTTACAGCAATGGCGACAATAACCTTATCAAATATGGTGAGCGCCCTTTGAATAATATCAATATGCCCGTTGGTCACCGGATCGAAGGTGCCTGGATAGATAGCTATTTTACACATACTCTTTTCCAAAATAACTGATTTGTGGTGCTTAAATACACTGTACAGTGTAAATCAAAACGGTATTTCAAATAGCATAGGACCCTGGAGCGATGGAGTGATGGAGTAATGGAGTAATGGAAAAAAGCATAACCAACACTCCAGTACTCCAATACTCCAATAAATTTTTGACATTACCCTCTATACCATAAACCGTCACCGTTCGTAAAATGAAACAATGATCTTTCCATATGTGCGTTGATCGTACAAGACCAGATCGCCTATTGATTCAGGGACTGCCTCTTTTACACTATGTTCAGCTATGATCCGGGGTTCAGAGGAAAGAATATCGGCTTGCGAAAGGAATGAAAGGGTCTTAGCAACATAATTTTTCTCATATGGAGGATCCATAAAGACGATATTAAAACGATGGGCCAGGGTTTCCAGCCAAGACAATCCCTTTAAAACATCTCGCTTAGCAACTCTACTATGGTTTGTTAACTTAAGATGACCAAGATTTCGTGTAATCGTTTTCAAAGAATAGGAACTCTTTTCTACAAACAAAGCAAAGGCAGCCCCCCGGCTCAGCGCTTCTATCCCCATTCCCCCGGTTCCTGCGTAAAGATCAAGAACTACGGCATCGATAACCACGTTTCCGAGGATATTGAAAATCGACTCACGAATGCGGTCTGTGGTAGGACGAATAGCGAGACCTTTTATAGGGTGCAGTTTATGACCCTTCCTGCTTCCAGCAATAATCCGCAACGATCTCGTCTCCCTGTCACACCCTGCCACAAATAATCTTGGAGCGGCCGCCGTGAATACTCTCTTTTTCCACATTTTTGAAAAACTGTTGAAACAGAGAGAGTTCTTCTTTTAGAAATTGACGTACCCCTTTTAGACCTGCCACATAGATTCTGATGTAAAATAATATCCTGATAACGGGATTTTCAGGGATGTCGTGTTCCATCATGCAGAAGCGTCCTCCCGGCCTGGTTGTTCTTACAACTTCTTGCAATACGTTATTCCGGCTTGTGCCCTTAAGCTCGTAAAAAGCATACGAACTGGTGGTCGCAGCAAAGGAATTGTCCTTGAACGGCATATTGGTGACATCCGCTCGTATCCATTCTATATTTCTAATCCCCTGTCCAATCGCCTTTTCCTTTGCCTTGTTCAACATCCCGCCTGAAAAATCGATTCCCACGACCATACCATCAGGACCAACGCGATCAGAAAGGGCAATAGCGACTGCTCCGGTGCCTGTACATAAATCGAGGACCCGGTCACCCAATCCGACCCCTGTTTTTCGCGCAAGGTACCGCCTCGTACTATTTGTTCGGTCTTTTGAATGAAGGCGTATAAACTGATCGTAATACTTAGAAAAAAAGTCGTAATATCTTTGTCGTGTCATCTTGTTCGTATCCTCCAGAACTTTTCGACCTGTGCGGTTAATCCCCTATCTTCTTTCTTCTTTATGCTATAAATTTGTCAAGCCTCTTCCTGCTCCAATTCATGGTCAGGTATTTTTTGGAAGATAACTGACGTGATTCGATTTCCCGTCATTTCCTTTACTTCAAAATAACCGTCATCGAAGACCACGTGGTCGCCATCTTCCGGTCTGCGTCCCAGCTGTGTAAGGATAAATCCCCCCACAGTCACATATTGAGGAGAGACAACAATGTGTGTGTCCATCATATTGTTAAAGTCTTCGATAGCAATACCCGGATCCACAACATATGTGTCTTCTGATATCTTGCTGATGTCGGGTTTTGGGGTATCATATTCGTCTTCGATTTCTCCCACGATACTTTCCAGCAGGTCCTCCATGGTAATCAGGCCGGCTGTTCCACCAAATTCATCCAGCACAATGGCCATTTGAACCCGCTTCATCATAAACTCCCTCAAAAGTTTTCCCTGGAGCTTGGTATCTGGAACAGCATATATTTCCCTTATCAACCATCCTGTCTCATTTAAGGTTCTTGGATGGGAATTGTTCAGGTCTAATAGATCCTTGATAAAAACGACTCCTATGATGTTGTCAATGGTTTCATCATATACCGGAATGCGAGAGTGTTTTGAGGATCTAAAAATCTTAAGGAGTTCATCGTGTGTAATTTCTCGCGGCACTGCAACAATATCAGGCCGGGGGGTCATATCTGCAGCAACGGTCTTGTCGGTAAAATCGAAGATCTTATGAATCATACGGGTTTCATCTTTTTCCAGGACACCTTCTTGATATCCTTCATCAATAATACCACGAATTTGATCCTCTGTCCGTGCAAAGCGGCTTGTGAATTTCGTATCTTTAACCCCAAGCAGTTGCAAAAGGACCTCTGAGGAACGATTCAGGATGGTAATACAAACCGATATTGACCGATAGAGACATTCGATAGGCCGTGCGACAAAAAGAGCTATCTTTTCTGAATTTTTGAATGCGTAGGACTTGGGCGCCAATTCTCCTATGACAATACTGAGGTAAGATATCAAGAGAAAAGAAATCGTAACGGAAACAGGATAAGCAAAAGCTTTTAACGATGAAACCGGCAAGGTTTCAATTATAGGAAAAAGAATCTCGGCAACAGTAATGGTGCCGACAGCGCCAAGGCCAAGAGATGCCATTGTAATTCCGACCTGAATTACTGAATAGAATTTCTCGGGATCTTTAAGGAGTCGCTCGACCGAACGGGCGCGTTTATCGCCTTTGCCGGCCAGAAGGAAGACTTGTGACTTGCTTATAGATGTGAGAGCAATTTCACTGGCTACAAAAAAAGCATGGGCTAAGATTAAAAACAATATGGAAATTATGTTTATCAGCATTTCACTGGGCGGGAGCCCAAAGCATATATTTTTTCAGTTCAAGAATATTATTACCTATTACCGAAAATTGTCTTAATATTATATATAAATACCTTTTTGATCGTTTTCAAGCTGTTTTTGTTTTTAAAAATAAAGACTGTTGCATTAAAAACACACATGGTGTATTAAAAAGAACATTCTTGTATCCGGTATTGACAAAAAATTAAGACTATTAGATGATAATATTAAATTATATTAGCCAGAACGGGGCTTGTCCCAACTTGGTCGTTTTAAAATAAGCGTAATTTTTATACCAGGAGGCTGTCCGAGAATTATGTCCGTAACGAAAAAGAGTGAAAACGAGACAAAATTTTCGCAAATTTGAGGAGAATAGCAGGCCTATTTGACGAAAACTTGCGGGAATTTGGGCCGTTTCTCACGCTTTTGCAGTAGGATCAGAATTCTCGGACAGCCTCCTATGTTGCCGAATTTTGGTATATACTTTGTTTAAGTGACATCAAACTGCCTCAAAGGATTAAGAATATATTATGCGTACAATGCAACATACATTAAGCAATTCGGTTCACTGTAGCGGAATCGGGCTTCATTCAGGTAAAATGGTAAGTCTTACTATTCATCCGGCGCCCGTCAACCACGGAATTAAGTTTGCTCGTGTCGACATCCCTCACCGTCCCGTCATACATGCCCATTTTCGCCAGGTTATCGATACCAGCCTAGCTACCACAATCAGTAGCGAAGGGGTCATCATATCCACGATAGAACATTTGATGGCGGCATTTGCTGGTATGGAGATTGATAACGCCCTTGTGGAGATCGACTCATTTGAAATTCCGATTATGGATGGTAGCGCTGAGCCATTCACACGTCTTTTTAAAAATGTGGGGGTTAGGGCACAGGAGAGCAAAAGATACTTTTTCGTAATAAAAGAACCTATCGAGGTTGCGGAAGATGGCAAATCAGTGGGAATCTTTCCCGGTGATTCCTTCAAGATAACTTATACTATAGATTTTCCACATCCAATGTTAAAGGAACAGACACTTACCATCTCCGTAGAAAATGAGACATTTGAACAAGAGATCAGCCGTGCCAGAACTTTCGGATTTGTGCATCAAGTAGATTACTTGAAAAAAAACGGATTCGCCTTGGGCGGTTCTCTCGACAATGCAATAGTGATCGATCAGGACAATAATATATTAAACAAGGACGGACTTCGTTACAGTGACGAATTCGTGCGTCACAAGATCCTAGATTTTCTTGGGGATCTTTCTCTGCTTGGCATGCCCATTATTGGTCATGTGATTGCCAACAAATCCGGTCACACGCTAAACCATGCTTTGCTGGAAAAGGTTATTACACAGACCCGTTGCTGGCAAACCAGCACTTGGCCGGAAGAAGACAAAGTTTCTATGGCGGCCGGTTAAAAATGGGTTATCCATTCAGAAACAAGACCATATCTTTTCTTACCTTTATTATTCTGCTCCTGGTCCCTACTCTAGGGATGGCCGGAAAAGCGGAACTATCTGACATTATAGTCACCAATACCCGGGACGACGCTCTCCTTTATGTCAATGCGAGAAATTTTTTTACCAAGGATGTAAAAGAAGCCGTCCTTAATGGTGTATCTACTAAATTGACATTTTTTGTATCATTGTACCGGGTTCGTAATTTTTGGCCGGATGAAAATTTGGCTGACCTGGAGGTCCACCACACCATTAAGTATGATAGTTTGAAAAGCGAATTTACCATAACACGAAGCGAGTATAACAGTCCAATCGTAGTCAGGTCGTTTGTCGAGGCTCAAAAAATTATGGAAACTGTCGATGATCTGGCAGTAATCCCATTAAAGGAGCTTTCCAAGGGATCTCGTTATCAGATCAGGCTGAAGGCCGAGCTTGCTGACAGCTCTCTTCCTTTTTACCTCCGTTATATACTCTTCTTTATTTCGTGGAACATTGAAACGGATTGGTACACCTCTGACTTTATCTATTAATCATGGTAAAACCTAATCCTATAGAAACAAAACGCCGCAAGCGCGAATTAATTATCATAGCGATTATCGCCATTCTTATACCTCTCATCAGTTACTTAGAATCAAAATTTCTCCATTTTGGCACCCTTCCGATCTCAAATACTGTTCTAATGTTCATCTTGATCAATATAAACATGCTCCTGCTTCTTCTCCTGATCTTTTTGGTTTTAAGAAACGTAGTTAAGCTCATTTATGAGAGAAAGCATAAGGTAATAGGGGCCAAGCTTCGTACTAAGTTAGTCATTGCCTTTGTAGGAATGGCGCTCCTTCCCACTATCCTCCTTTTTGTTGTCTCCATACAGGTAATAACGGCAAGTGTTGAGTTTTGGTTTAACGTCCCTGTCGAACAGTCGCTCAACAATTCTCTCTCCGTTGGAAAGCAATTATACCAATACATCGCCTCAAACAATCAGTTTTATGGAAGGAAGATAGCAAAGGAAATCGCTGCAAACAAGTACCTAAGATCGCAAGATCTAAAGAAACTAAAGGACTCTCTTCAAACAGTACGGACCGCCTACAACATTCAAGCAATTGAGATATATTCAGCCAGGTCAGAACCACTGGTCCTTGTGCACGGGCCTGAGTTAGACGGCGATTCTTTTGATACGATTTCCGCTGATCTGATACAAAGAGAACTTCAAGAAAAAAAAGGCTCTACCATCACATCAAAAACACCCTCCGGGGAACTGATCAAAACACTCTGTTCTATTAGTCCACCAAACGAGGGGGATGAAGTTGATGGAGTGGTTGTAGTAAGCACCTTAATTGCTGGAAATTTGACTGACAATCTCTCATCCATTGCATTCGGTTTTGAGGAATATCAGCAACTTAAAATGCTAAGGCGGCCCATCCGCTTAAGCCATTTCATGACCCTTGCGATTATAACCCTCCTCATCATCTTCGGTGCAACATGGTTTGGCTTTTATCTTGCCAAGACAATAACAACACCCATTCAGGCATTGGCAGAAGGTACGCATCGAATCGCCGATGGTGACTTGAACTTTACCATAGACAAAATCGCTGACGATGAAGTAGGAACGCTGGTGAACGCCTTCAATAAGATGACTCATGATTTAAGGATAGGAAAGGGGGATCTGGAGCGTTCCACACGCGAACTCCGTGAAGCCAATAGTGAAGCGGAACAGAAACGTCGTTATATGGAAACAGTTCTGGAAAATATATCGGCTGGCGTAATTTCTCTTAATGCCACGGGGTTGATTACAACCATAAACAAATCATCGGAAAAATTGCTGGGGCTAAAGTCTGAAAATATTCTCAACAAAAGCTATAGACGGATATTAAGGCCAGACCTTCTGGCAGTTGCCGAGGAGATTCGCCAGTCAGTGGCAAGTGCTCCAGGTAATGCAATAGAAAGACCTTTGAGGATAAATCTAAATAATAGAATCCGTACACTCATGATCCATGTTACTGCTCTCAAAGATGAATCGGGCCGTGACATGGGGCTGGTCCTGGTATTTGATGACCTCACCCAACTGGAACGCGCACAAAGGATGGCAGCCTGGCGGGAGGTAGCGCGTCGTATCGCCCACGAAGTGAAAAACCCTCTTACCCCGATCAAGCTGTCTGCTCAGAGAATACAAAGGAAATACGGTCAGTTGTTTCAAAACGACGCTGCAGTCTTTGACGAGTGCACTCAAACCATTATAAATCAGGTCGACCAGATACGAAACCTTGTTAATGAATTTTCCACGTTTGCCCGTATGCCGAACGTTAATCCCCGGCCGAATAGTCTCCCCGAAATCATACAAGACACATTAATCCTTTACCGAGAAGGACATCCACATATTGCTTTTAAAACCGAAACCGGTCCGGACATTCCTATACTTAACTTAGACAAAGAACAGATGAAGCGTGTTTTGATCAATCTGTTCGATAATGCAATCGCGGCGATCCACGGTAAAGGAACCATCAGCATTATTGTCTCCTTTGATCCCATATTGAAAATAGTACGTATGGAAGTGGCCGATACCGGATCCGGAATATCCCCTGAAGACAAGCTGAGGCTTTTTGAACCTTATTTTTCGACCAAAAAATCCGGTATGGGACTCGGACTTTCTATTGTTAACTCGATCATTACAGATCATAAGGGATTTATTCGGGTACGGGACAATGATCCTGAAGGAACGATATTTGTCATTGAGTTGCCGGTATGATAAAAAAAATTGGTCGAGTCGTTGAATAGTTGAGTTGTCGAGTTGTTAATCACCTTACCACTTGACTACTCGACCACTCAACTACTCGACCACTCAACTAAAATAAAGGAGAATTTTATTTATGTTTCCAACCGTTCTGGTCGTAGACGACGAGCCTTCCATTTTGCAGTCTTTAAGTGGTATTCTTTCTGATGAAGGATTTGAAGCCTTTACTGCCGGTAATGGATATGAAGCCCTCAAGATGATCGAAGAAATGTCGCCGGATCTGGTCTTGCTGGACATCTGGATGCCGGGAATAGATGGAATAGAAACCCTAAAAGAGATCAAAAGAACCAATCCGTTTCTCCAGGTAATTATTATTTCAGGACATGGAAATGTTGAAACGGCCGTCAAGGCAACCAAGCTGGGGGCCTATGATTTCATTGAAAAGCCTCTTTCCATAGATAAAGTAATAGTTGCCATTAACAATGCTCTAAACTTTCGGCGTCTTGAAGAAGAAAATCAGCTTTTAAAACGACGGGCTCTCGGAAAAAGCCGGATTACAGGGGAAAGTCCGCCGATAAAGGCGTTAAAGCAACAAATAGCTGTCGTCGCTCCGACCAATGCATGGGTTCTGATTACCGGAGAGAACGGGACAGGCAAGGAATTGGTAGCACGCACCATACATCAAATGAGCAATCGAGCAGAATACCCGCTTGTAGAGGTCAACTGTGCCGCAATTCCGGAAGAGCTGATTGAAAGCGAACTGTTTGGTCATGAGAAAGGAGCTTTTACCAGCGCAAACAGCAAAAAACGAGGAAAGTTTGAATTAGCAGACGGTGGGACCATCTTCCTGGATGAAATCGGAGACATGAGCCTGAAGACACAGGCGAAAATTTTGCGGATCTTGCAGGAGCAAAAATTCGAGCGGGCTGGAGGAACCCGAACACTCAAGGTAGATGTCCGCGTGATTGCGGCCAGCAATAAAAATCTCGAAGAAGAGATCGAAAAAGGAAGTTTTCGTGAGGATCTCTACTTCCGGCTGAATGTGGTGCCGATCGAGGTTCCTCCTCTAAGGGACCGTACAGATGACATTCCTCTTCTTGTAGAAGAATTTTTAGGGGAGTTCTCTAAAAACGACAAATTAGAATCCAAAGAGATGACACCTGAAGCAATTCGCTTATTGCAGGATTATCACTGGCCTGGAAATGTTCGGGAGCTCAAAAATCTTCTGGATAGATTAATAATAATGACTTCCGACAAAATCATCGATGCTAAAGACATCCCCGAACCGTATGCGCATACAAAAACCGCAAGGAAAGATTCCTCGCTTTTTATGTCCGTATCACTGAAAGAAGCCAAAAAAGAGTTTGAAAAGGCATACTTAATACAGAAGCTTAGGGAAAACCAGGGGAATATTTCTCAGACAGCCGAAGCTATTGGAATCGAAAGGAGCCATCTCCACAAAAAGATAAAGGCATACGAGATTAATTCGGTTGAGTAGTCAAGCACCTGACTACTTGACCACTTGACCACTCGATTGCGCCTGGGCTTTCAATAACTCCAATTCCGTCTTGAGCTTTTCATTTTCATCTTTCAATTCAGTGTTTTCTTGTATCGCACTCCTTAGCCTGCCCGAAAAGACTTCGGCAAATACCCGGTAGATTAAATAAAGGGCATTTATTTCATTCTCTTTTGAGATGCGATCCATAACCGCGGCGTCCATTCCAAGGCAACGAGTATTGTCCTCATTGGCCACAATGGAGGCACATCGGGGAGACCCATCAATTATCCCCATTTCACCAAAGATGTCACCCTTGCGCGTCAGGGTCCTGATGGTCCGATCTCCCACAATTACGTTAACACTGCCAGTCAACAGGAAATAGACCCAACAGTCGTATTCGCCTTCCCGGATAATCGATTCCCCTTTTTCATAAGAACGAAGTTTACTTAACGCCATAAGATCTCGAAGCTCTTTTTCCGATAGAGCATCAAAAAGTTTTACGTCCTTAACTCTTTGGAGGATAGCTTCGTTGTCTTTAAGAAAAGGGGTCTCTTTCATTTAAAGGTCCTT
>DAOVGD010000196.1 GCA_030672555.1 Desulfobacterales bacterium | reverse complement strand
CGCCCCTTTCTTTCAATCGATACTACCAGTCCAAATATATTTTGAACCGGGACATTATCCGGGGGGCCAAAACAGGCATCCCCTTTGATCAATGCAATCATTTCACCATTATTTCGGCGCAGGCCGATTATGCGGTGAACAAGCACACCCTCGTTGTCTGCAATATAAAAAACAATATCCCCGATCTTAACGGAAGTACTATCAACCGGACTTGCAATGACGAAATCCCCGTCTTTTATCCAGGGACGCATACTCCAGCCGCAGGCCTCGAAACGGACTGATTTGCCCTGTTCGAAAAGTTCTCTGCTTATCGTCAAAAATGTATTCATACCCACTTGAAAAACACACCCCTAAATCCCCTCTTATTAGAGGGACACACCCCTGAATCCCCTCTTGTTAGAGGGGACTTGAAATTCCCCCCCGCCTGCCATGCAAGGTCCGCCCTGATGCAACGGAGCGAAGCGGACAGGGCACAAGCGGGCAGGTCTTGAGAGGGGTGGACGCGACCTGCCCGCCATCGCTCTCGCTCAGGCGAGGCGGGCGGGAGCGGACGGGGTGTGTAACGCTCTCTACCCCTTCACATTTCGCACAAATTCGATAATCCTATGATCAGGCACAACTCCCAAAGCGTAGCACGGAATATGTTGCGACAATGTATCAACAAATTCCAACGTGCGTGCCATACCTTCTTTATCCCATAGTGGCGGAAAAGATCGTGTCAACAAATTCGACACTCTTTCGGTCCGTGATATTTTTTTCACCCAATTCTTTTCCGCGTGCTCGATAAAAAATATCTTGCGCAATCGGATCCTTTCGTGTGAACAGTGCCCTGCCTCACCATGCCAGGGGGTGCCAAAGGCCATCAAATTCCCATCAATTCCGCGAACGATAATCCTATCGTCACTCAGGACAACAACCCCTTTTTCATCCTTCCATATATTGGCTAACGTGCTTTTCCCTCCTCCTGACATCCCACAAAAGAGAATCCCCTCTCCCCTGTCTATAATCCCACAGGCATGAAGGAGGACACCCCCGTCTTTGCACAGGAGGTTGATCATTAAAATTTCATGCAATGGATAAACAAAGAATTTGGGACTTAAAGAATCGTCTCGTTCACTTAGGGTGTAAAGGTCTGCGGAACGAAAATCAGGTTCAAATAACGCCTCCTGAAACATCGTCTTTAAAATATATTTCCCGCTGCTGCGATAAAGACTCCAATTGGGCCGGCAATCAAATATCTTTTCCCTGTCCCCGCCATAAGGGAATGGGCCGGGCTGAACCCGCAGAGAGACGTCAGGTTCTCTCTCAGACGCGAAGTGCGTATACGGGGGAGGAAATGTAACCTCCCCGCAGTTATCAGGAAACTTCACAGACATAGTGAAGCCCCCGATATTAAATCTGAGATCTGATGTCATCCTATGTCTCACGATCCCTGGAACTTATTGATGCAGGCCCCCTGCAGGTTATCGCACTTACTCCCCTGTCTCCTCAGCGTTCCTGCAGTCTTGCATGCCGCCAGCACTGCCTCTTCCGGAGCCAAACGCACCTTTCGAATTTCTGGTTTCCTGTATTCTTTTTTCTTTAAGCTCATCACGTTATCCCTCTCCTATCCCCAAGGCCTTTGCGCGCTCGTGTGTTATCCGGCATAGATACTCCACGGGCGACTCTCTGTTATTGTTTTCCGTCATCGCCCATCCCGGGCATTGACCGCATAAAGAATAAAGCTCACAATCACTACATATGTATGCATCCGTCGGCTTCTGCTGCCGCACTTGTGGAATCAGTTTCTCCCATCCTTCTGAAAAGGATCCCTTTCTTAAATCCCAATGCGGCTCTGTCACCATGCCGCATACCTGCAACCAGCCAAAGGGATTGATATTGAAAGTAGTGACGCCCGCACTACAGACAAACAGTTCATCTGTTTTGTCAGATCCTAAAAATTTTTGACAAAACTCCTTCCACACCTTCAACCGCTTTTCATCTTCCATGTCGAGCCGCACCACATCGCTTGGGTCAATCCTGAATTGACATGGGTCCTTTCCACAGTCCAGTCTGGAATTAATCATGGCATCAAATCTGAATTCAATCCCAAGCTCTTGAGCATATTGTTTCATATCTTCGAGTTCATGCTTGTTGAGGGTCAACACCATGGTCTTGAGTTTCAGCGGAATATTTCTATCCAGAAGGAGTTCTATTCCTCTCTGACATCGGGCGTATGATCCCGGCATCCTGGTAACTGATTCGCATGTCTCTTTACTGGCTCCATAGAACGAGATCTCCACAGAAAACGGTGGCCATTCCATGAGGAAATCAGCAATATCAGGAGTTATAAGTGTTCCATTCGTAAAAAGGGTAAGCAACAATCCTCTTTTTTTCGCATAGGTCCAGATATCGAAAAAATCTTTCCGGACAAGACACTCCCCCCCGGTAACCAGGAGCCACAGACACCCCTTGTCCGCAATCTGGTCAATAACATCCAGGGTCTCTTGTGTGCTCAGTTCTTGCGAGCACGCATGTGAGTCATTTACTGGAAGGTTACAGTAACAGTGAACGCAGTTTAAATTACACCTATAGGTCATCTCAAGGGTGCCATTAATCGGAACTCTCGCCGCCACAGCCTTGTCATGAAATCGCTCACTAAATTTCCGGTATGGTATTTCAGGTATGAGAGAGCATGCCATAGCCTAACCTTCTGTAACCGCTTTTACTGATTCCAGTTCATGCAAACACCCCATTATATCTTTCTCGACTTCAATGGGAGGTACTTCATACTCACTAACGATAACATCCCTTATCTCTTTTACCGTGCTCTTGCCGTCTACGAGTTCCCAAATACGGGCTGCCACCTCATTCAGGGTGTAAATGCTTTCCAGGTCACCGACATCCTGCCTGATAGGAACCAGAATCACCTCATCGGCTATTTTCCTGGAAACTATGGAATCACTCTTTGTATAAATTGTGTTCGAATCCATGTTATCACCTCAATTCAGGAAAAATCAGGGATATCTTCCTCCCTAATAATATCCTTTATATATAAAAGAGGATTTTCGGCCAAATCTAATACCCTGCCATCTCTTACCCTCTTTCCCTGTGCATCATAAATAAGACTGATGGCGGGCTTCAACGGCCACAATGAATTGGTTTTAACAACCATCCCTACAGAATCATTGTTCAACTTGACATAACTTTTCACCGGAAAGATCGATAATTGGCCTAACAAATGTTTTATAATCGACGCAGGGAAAAGCCCCTTGCTGCTCCCGATGATCTCTTTCATGGCATAGGCGGGCGACAGTCCACCCCTCTGAGGTCGGTTGTGAATCAAAGCGTCATAAATATCCAGGATACCTATAATACTGGCATATTCATGAATCTGATCGTCTTTTAATCCCCTCGGATACCCACTTCCATCCACTCTTTCGTGTTCTTGGTAAACAACCTCAGCGAGCCAATGGTATTGCTCACCATACTTTAACAGTTCATTGTAAGTAACCTCGGGATGTTTTCTTATAACTTTCATCTCTGAAGGAGTTAAGCGCCCTTTTTTCTTGATAATAGTATCCGGCACTCTATACATCCCTATGTCATGAAAGAGCGCGGCTGTGCCCAATTCTATCTGTTTTGCCCTTGGATATCCAAAACCATCTCCCATTATTATCGCATTTATCGACACGTTTGCAGCATGAGTAGCTAAAGAAGCTTCTTTGTTTCCCGCAGAAAGAAGGGTAAGTCGGTGCAAGTCATCCAATATACTTTTTGGATAACTCACAATAACATTAATAAACTTAGATCCCTTTTGGATATCGAATCGTTCTCTCTTTTTTACTCTATCACCTACCCCTTTCATAAAATTGACAAGGCCTTCGTAAAGATTTTCAGGTGATACGGTTATGCCGGTTGTCACTCTTTTTTTGTCTGTTGTCGCCTTTTCACGATCCCCGTCAAGGCTTTTGAGCGTCCCCACGTCCTCGACACGGATGTGCTCGCTCTTTTTGCTGATCTTCTTCTTATTAGATTTTCTTATCACCTCGGCCAAACGGACCATATTCTCAGCCTTCGTCCTCTATCACTTTCGTGATAATCGTCTTATCAATTACGCGGGCCTGATCAATAAAGCCGGCCAATAAGCTCATGTCACAAATGTTATTGATTTTTCGCGGGATACCACCGGAATATTCGTATATCCTCTTTGCCGCGTCTCCCGTAAAAATATTTTTACTAATGCCCGCTTTTTTTAATCGAAATTGTATATACTTAAACGTATCTATAAAATTAAGAGGCCGCAAATGATATTTAATCGGGATGCGTTGTTCAAACTGAGGAATTTTTTCGATCAATTCTTTCAGCTCAGGTTGTCCTACAAGGATAAGCGTGAGCAAAAATCTGTCATTATCTTGCAGGTTTAACAACAGCCTCAATTCCTCGTATGTCTCTTCTTCCTTTATAAGATGTGCTTCATCAATGATCACAATAGTTTCTTTGCCGACCTTAAGGTTTTCCATCACCTTATCATGCAAAGCATGTATTAATTGAAGTTTGGTGCTATAATGCACATCAGAACCGAGCTGATATAGAATCTCTTGTAGTAGCTCTATGCTGCTCAGACTTGGATTGGTAATCATTCCGATGTTAAATTTCCCATTTTGCAGTTTTTCTTTAAATACGTTGCTGATCGTGGTCTTGCCGCAGCCCACTTCACCGGTGAGCATACATGCCCCTTTTCTCCCTTTTACCGTATAAAAAAGACGCATCAAGGATTCGTCATGATTAGGCGAATAAAAAACGAACCTGGGATTTGGAACGTTTTCAAATGGTGGTATTTTCAGTTTCCAATACTCACAATACATTTAACTCGCCTTTAAGGGCTCAACCGTCAGCGGTCAGCTGCCCCACATCCACATCTTGGAGGGGCCTGACAGATACTGAGAACTTTTCCCGCCTCTTTTCAATCTGTTTTTTATAAAGATACTCTACTAATTTTAGAATATTCTCACTTCCAAAGTCTGTAAATTGTATCCCGAATTCTATGTATTTCTCGGTATCGTCATTGAGCATCACTTTTCTTTTTCGCACGACCTGCCCCTTTGGCCTGGGCAATTCTGCTTCGTCAAGTTCTCTCGACGCTAACAACACATCGGTTCCAACCTCCATTGCATACGAAGTCGGATGGGTAAGGACTTTTGCTCCGGTCGCACTTATGTCGATGATAACTCCATCAAAATGTACATCTGTGCCAGGAAGACCGACAGCCACATCGAAAAGTTCCTGTATCCGAAACCAGGGCCTATCCATTTCAAACTCTATCCTTGTTTTTTCTTGCTGATAATCTATCACCGAAAAAATAATAAAAGCGATAATCCCTTGAAGTACAATAAGGATACCGTCAATGGTGCGGGCATTTCGCAATACAACCGCACTTATTCCTAAACAAGCACTCATCGCAAGAATTAGGCCAACTGTTTTTTTATTGCTCTGAAAAAGTCTGTACATGCGATGATGAATATGGTCCTTCCCCACATAGGAGACCCAGTCATGAAAACTTCGCACCTTTCCACTAAAGATCCTTGTAATAGTGGTATGTGTCATATCAAAAATAAGTACCCCAAAAATCATGATCGGAGCACATATCGAAGCTATAGGATCGTTTTCAGCCCAGTCCCCCTTTATTGCCAGGCAGGCCAATGTAAATCCGATAAAGGTGCTTCCTGTATCGCCCAGAAAGATGCTTGCAGGCTTTGAACGCCGGAAATTATATGGAAGGAACCCAAGACAACTTCCCATCATCGCAATAGCAAACCATCCGAGAAACACCTGATCCGTCTGAAATGCCACAATGCCAAGAAATAGTGAGACAACCATTCCCAAGCCTGTAGCCAGGCCGTCTGTGCCGTCGATAAAATTCATGGCATTGGTAACACCGACTACCCACATAAAACTTAACAAGAGGTTGGCGACCTCGCCAATTACAGTTGGAGGGAAAATATTTATACGAATACCCGACCAGAAAACTAATACGGTTGCCGCTAATTGAGCGACCAATTTTAGCGTGGCAGAAAGGGACCGAATATCATCTACCAAACTGATCAACATAACTCCCGTTGATGCAATCAAAATAACAAGAACTTCTTGATCGAGCATATTGTTTGCCAAAATAGAAGTGGTAAAAGCTATGTAGATCGATACTCCGCCGAGAAGGGGAATAGGGTCTTTATGTACCTTTCGCCCGGATGGTTGATCGAGGATGGAAAAGTGCGTGGCAAGTCTACGAATGAGCGGGGTCAATAAGTATGACAGAAGAAAAGCAAAGAGCAATATATATATCCAACGCGTACCACTATGCTTGAAGACGTTCTGAATCCGGGGCAGCAGGAGGCTTCCCCACAAGACCCATCCAACAATATATGCGCCTGTAATATGTCTTCGTTCTGTCATTGTTTACCTACAGATAAGGCCCTCTTAACACCAAAAGCAACCTGCTCCCTCTCTTGGTCTGTGAGCATGGGATATATTGGAACAGAAACAGAATCGTTCCAAACTTGATCTGTGTTCTTGAAACCTGTTTGATTGACCAATTGATGCAATGGCCTGTAAATAGGCCTGCGACAGACCACGTTAAGGTCCTCCATAGTCTTAATAAAATCTTCCACGTCCGACCCAATGCGTAAAACATAACGGTAAAAAATGGGCTCACATCCGGTTGCCTTAACCGGCAATCGGACCGGAAGATCTGCAAGTACGTGATCATAAAACTTGGCTATTTGTCTCCTTGTAGCAATGAAATCCGGTAGCCTGCGTACTTGCTCAGTCCCGAGCGCTGCCTGCATGTCAGTCATCTTATAGTTGAAGCGCGTCATATAAGAAGTTTTTTCATCGTAATCCCTGAGATCCCTGACTGCCTCAAGCAATTCCTCATTGTCGGAAAGGACCATTCCACCCTCACCTGTGGTAATGACCTTGGTGGCATAAAACGAACATATCGCCACATCTCCGAAACTTCCCACGCACTTCCCTTTATACCGGGCGCCGATCGATTGAGCGCAATCTTCTATGACAGGAACTCTTAAGTCGCCGAATCCTTCCATCTGAGCTGGTTGTCCCAGCATATGCGGCACAATAATCGCTTTTGTCTTTTCCGACGCTACAGCTTTCGCCCTTTCTGCATCAATATTGCCTGTCCCCGGATCGATATCCGAAAATACTGGGGTTGCCCCCACATAGCGGACTGCATTGAGCGGCGCGACACAAAGATAACTGGGAAGAATGACTTCATCTCCTGTTTGCACTCCCAAAGCGATCAGGGCAAGATGGAGTGCAGCAGTCCCTGAATTTACCGCAACACCCCCTTTTACGCCCACAAATGCCGCTACTGATCTTTCAAATTCTTTTACTACCTCCCCCTGAGCTATCGCGCCTGACTCTAATACATCACAGACGGACTTAATATCTTCCGGACTTATGGTTGGTCTCGAATGTGAAATCATTGTCACACATTAATAAAGAGCCTTTGCGGCACAAACCCTTCCGCATATTTAACACGCCCTTGCATCCCCCTAAAACCGGCCTGGGCCTGTGCAACATCAACAATAGACAAGTCCCCAATATTCGTCTTCATTACCTGCGATTCATGCGCCAGGAGGATTCGATTCTTTTCCTCAAACACATCTTCTATATTCACAAAGATCGAGGGAGAAAAGTTGTGTGTAGTCGGGACTTCATAAAATAATACATTTTTGATGTATCGGGTTGCTGAAATCGTAGCCTTTGCCAGATGTCTGTGATCCTGATGCGTATCATCAAAATAATTTACAAAGATAAAAACCGGATCAACCTTATCGATTACATCTTCTATAATAGCGATTATATCCTTATTTAAGGGTAACTGCGTATCTTTGTATCCTCCCCAGAACGTCTTCTCTACTCCGATAATCTTATTTGAACGCAACTGTTCATTGCGTCTGATTTCATTGTCTCCGCCCATTGCCCCGTCTGTCATGATAAGCGTATAGACTGTATGCTTTTTTTGCCGATACTTTATCAATGTTGCTCCACACCCGATTTCTATATCATCAGGATGCGCGCCGATCGCCAGAACATTCACAATCCCCTCGCAAGAAAGACAGGCTGTCAGGACCACAATTGAAAAGTAGGTCAAGAACAGACATAAACGGTTCAAATGGTCCAAACAATTGCGGGTAAACAGGGTGTTGAAATTCCTGGAATTGTACCTTAACACCCGCTCTTTCATATTTTTCGAGCTTCATATACCCCTTTCCACCACTGCCGGCCAGATAAGTCGTCCCGTTAAAATATTGACTGATCGCAATTAATCGATCGTCTGGATCGTCTGGGAATTCACCCAATTCAGAGGCCACATAAATCGGTGTGTTAATCCCAAGGATTTGTGCAATCTCTTTGACTGTAAAAACATTTAAATGCGCGATGCCATCCCATCTTGCTGAGAAAACCTCGTCCAACAACTCAATAATATGATTAAAGTGTGACGATTTTGAATAGTTCGTCTTCAGGCTTTTCCTTTGTACACTCTGCCAGTTACTGTTATTATTAATAGTGACCTCATCTATCTTTTCAGGGAATTTGTACAATACCGGCACTGTCAACCACTGCCATCCCTGGGCGGTTTTGATCTTGTTTCGATTCTGCCATTCATTCTTCTTAAACTGGACTGTATCCAGCAACACAAATATATCAGCCTTGTCTATCTTATCGAAGTAACCGAGCCAGGGCATGTATTGAGGCTGATGCACCGCTACTATCACAGGCTATCCTCAGCGCAATAATATTGCGCACGATATATTTCATTAATACCAATCGTGGTTATTCCCTGATTATTCTATCGGCAAGACAAAAAAATCTTTTAAGTTTAAGGCGTTATTTTTCCCTTGACATTTAGTTGCTCATTGACTACAGATTGCAATTGAAATTATTAAGATTTTTAGATGGTTAACGGCCCAAAACTAAAAACGGGGCTTTTATGACTGAGGGAGTATGACATGATAGGCAAACAGATCAGGTTGGAAAGAATTATCAACCGCGATACCGGAAAGACGATAATCGTTCCTATGGATCACGGAGTTACTGTGGGGCCTGTGGAAGGTCTTATCGATATGAAGACCACCATAAATAGTGTAGCTACTGGTGGAGCAAATGCCATTCTAATCCACAAGGGTATCGTACGCGCAGGGCATCGTGGAGGTGGAAAGGATGTGGGGCTGATTATACATTTGTCCGGAAGCACCTCGCTCACGACAACTCCTAACGCAAAAACCTTGGTATGCAGCGTGGAAGAAGCCATAAAGATAGGGGCTGACGCGGTATCCATCCATGTAAATATAGGAAGCGATACAGAACGTGAAATGCTGCGGGATTTTGGCGCGGTTGCCCAGACGGCCATGGAGTGGGGAATGCCGCTCCTTGCCATGATCTATCCCAGAGGGGAAAAAATCAAAGACGAACATGATGTCGAGGTTGTAAAACATGCCGCCAGACTCGGCGCTGAACTGGGCGCTGACATAGTAAAGGTCAATTACACAGGTTCACCAGAGACCTTTAAGGAGGTGGTAGCAGGTTGTCCGGTGCCTGTTGTAATCGCAGGTGGCCCCAAAATGGATTCAGATAGAGACATATTGACCATGGTAAAAGACGCCATTGATGTGGGAGGTAGTGGTGTTTCCATTGGAAGAAACGTTTTTCAACATAAAAACCCCGCAAAGATGTTAGGGGCCTTTTCCATGATTATCCATCAAAAAGCATCGGTGGAAGATGCCCTTGAGCATCTAAAAAGGGGGGACTCATGAAAAAGGTTTGGGTCAAAGTTGTGCCCTGGGACAAAAAGCTTGTTACAACTGCCCTGGAAAGCGGGGCAGACGCGATTATGGTGCCTAAAAATTACACGGACAAGGTGAAAGAACTCGGTATCATACAGACTATCGCCACAGACGGGGATCTAAAGTTGGGGCAGGATGTAGTCGAATATGAAATAAAAAGCGGCAAGGATGAAAAGGAGATTGTAAAACTCACAAAGACCAAAAAAGTAATCGTAAGAACAACCGACTGGACGATCATTCCCCTGGAAAACCTGATAGCGCAGACAAACAACCTTTATGCAGAGGCAAAAAGCGCTTCCGAGGCGAAAGATCTCCTTTCCATACTCGAAAAAGGGGTGGATGGGATACTGGTAACCACCAATGATATCAATGAAGTAAAAAAGATTATCCGTGAGGTTAAGGAATCCGGAGAAACAATCCCTTTGGTAACGGCGAAGATTTTGGAGACCAGATCCCTTGGCATGGGAGACAGGGTTTGCGTGGACACCTGCACATCAATGCTTGGTGGAGAAGGTATGCTTATCGGGAACTCCAGCGCGGCCATGTTTTTAGTACATTCTGAAAGTGTTGAAAATCCATATGTAGCGCCCCGCCCCTTCAGGGTAAATGCAGGTCCTGTGCACGCCTACATCCGGGTGGTTGATGGAAAAACAAAATACCTGTCCGATCTCAAGGCCGGAGATGAGACACTGATAGTCAACTTTAAGGGGAAGACCGCAAGGGCCGTTGTTGGAAGGTTAAAAATAGAAAAGCGGCCTCTCATGCTGGTTGAAGCAGAAGTTGAGGGGAGCAAGATATCTACTATCCTGCAAAACGCTGAGACCATTCGCCTCACAAAACCCGATGGAAAACCTATTTCCATTGTCGGTCTAAAAAAGGGGGATGAGGTACTGGTGGCCATAGAAAAGGCCGGAAGGCATTTCGGCATGAAAATTGACGAAACGATAGTGGAAAAGTGATAAAATAGACTTGATGGACCCACTTAAACTCATTGATAAATACTATACAAGAGGGTCACAGGCCCGCCATTTGTTGATAGAACACAGTAAAATGGTCACACAAAAGGCCCTTGAAATTGCTAAGCGAGTGGAACACTTGAAGCCTGACACAGACTTTATAGAAAAGGCTGCCATGCTTCACGACATCGGTATAATGTTCACCAATGCATCGGAAATAGGCTGTTCCGGCAAAAAACCATATATTTGCCATGGCTATCTGGGTAGGCAGTTGTTGGAAAAAGAAGGGCTTCCTGAATATGCGCTCGTTTGCGAAAGACACGTAGGCACTGGTATAACGATTGAAGATATCGTTAGTCAGCAACTCCCTGTCCCCAAAAGAGATATGGTCCCTATCTCTCTGGAAGAGCAGATTATATGTTTTGCCGACAAGTTTTTCTCAAAAGAGCCTGACTCTCTCTACGAAACCAAACCGTTCAAAAAGATAAAATCAGAAATCTCCAAATTCGGAAAAGATAAGGGGGCAAAAATTGAAGCATGGCGGGAATTATTTCGGAATTGAGAACCTAAGGAATTGAGGAATTAGGGGATTAAGGAATTATGGAATTATGGAATTGAAGGATGTTGTCATTTTTAATTCCTAAATTCCTAAATTCGCAATCCCTAAATTCTACAGGCAAATAATGCATAGTGTGGAAAGAAGAAGACATGCGCGTCTCTCCATCGCTCTTCCAATAACATACTGGAAGGTACACGATGGAAGTGTTCACCACTCCATGGCCTTTGACATCACCAAACGTGGTTTTTCCTTAAAGCACCCTCAAGACCTGATCATAGAAGATATCATCCATTTTGAGATAAAAATCATCGAAGAGGCTGTAACCGGAACGGCCAAAGTGCTCTGGAGCGGAGGAGTCGTTGAAAGGTCTAACACAGAAAGAGCAGGCTGCATCATCTTGACCCTTACTGAAAGCAGTAGAGAAGTCTTTTATAATTTTATTGATGGGGTCATGAACAAATTAACGCCCCAAAGCCGCCATTATTAATTTAAACCTAAATTGAGCGATTTTTGACTCGATCTGCACCAATCTCTTGCGCATCAAGGGCTTGCGAAAATCCTCGACATATCCACGGGTATGCCTGCGGTTTTCGCAAACCTTGCTACATCAAGATATTGGCACATCTCTTCCTCAAAAATCGCTCAACTT
>DAOVGD010000209.1 GCA_030672555.1 Desulfobacterales bacterium | reverse complement strand
AACCTCAGATACGGTCCCCCATCGGTCACCTTTATCCATTCCTTATGCCCCTTGCCGCACATCCCCAGTCCGGAGATTTTTACGTCATCTCCTACCATGGTAATGGACTGAAGGAGCTCGGGCACATAGCCGGTAACAATGACGGGACTATAGACCTTTCCGGTTAATCTGCCATCCCGAATTTCTTCCGCGTAATATCCTTCTAATTGAATTCCCCATCCCTTGGGATCTTCCATCCCATTAGAGGGACGATCCAACAGATAGCCGAATCGGATGTCACGGATCATGTCTTTCAGTTTGCTCTTCCCCGGGCCAAAGTAGGTATTAGTCATCCTGGCATACGCCTTATGCTTAAAAGACTCTCTCCTCCCATTGGCGGTCCGCTCAAGGTTTAGACGGGTGGCGGAGTTCAGGTCAGTGAGGCCGGAACGCAATATCCCCATTTCTATGATCTGGGTGGCGGTTCTCACCTGCCCTTCATGGTCAAAAAGGAAGGATGCGGCTTCACCCTTACGGGCTGGAGAATCAAACATATCCACCAGCGGAGATGCCACCTGCTGATTCATATACTCTTGTCCCTTGGCCCGTTTTTTCAGGAACATATCGGTTTCCGTTCCATGGCCAAAGGCCTCGTGCGCAAAAATTCCGGCAAACTCCGGCGAAAAGATACAGTCATAGGTCCCTGGGGTGAGCCTGTCCGCCATGAGGATTTTGCCGCAATCTGCTACCAGGCGAGTGATTTCATCGTTAGAGATGCGGCAGTGTTCGTATCCTCCCTGGCGGCAGTGTCCTGTATGGAGACGGGCAGATCGTTCACCATCGCGCATGACGACCATAGCGATGGCCTGCGTGCGTTTGAGATCCTGAAAGAGCGTCTTGTGGCGGTTTACGAAGAACTCACGATTTCGGATAAATGAGTACTGACAGAGGGCATTAACGATTCTGGAATCAAATGCATGAAGTCTGTCAACATAGGTTTGACACGCTTCCACCTTTTCTGCAAGAGGGATCTCTTCAGGGTCGGTGCGACACGGAACAGTATAGACCTGACCTCGGCTTTCTCCAGGATCGATGTATGGACCGTGAGGGTCAATTCCCTCCTTTTCTGCCCAATGGACCAAATTTTGAGCTGTTCGGCGAAGCGAGTCATGTCCGAGATCATGGGTGGAGCTTTCCATGAAATGGCGTCCCGTGAATACCGTAAAGACGACACCCCGTTCGGGATCAACGGGATCGGCTGATTGCTGCTTGGTCTGCACGGTAATCCGTTCTCCGGCAACCTCCATGGCCAGAGCGGCAGCATAGGGAACGGTCTTTTCCATTTCGTGAACCAGCTCTTTCAGAATATTCTTTAAATGCTTCATAATATATCAAGAATTTATTATTTTGGACGCGGATGAACGCAGATTAGCAAGATTTCAAATATAAATAACCAACTGATTTAAAAAATAGTTTTCGGCGGGTATCCGCTCCATTAATGTAAAAAGATTGTTTCTTCCTGTGGCCTATCCAGGGCAAGGAGTAAAAGAAGATATCGTTTCAGATTTTTGGTTATTAGGAATTCATCTTTAACACGTTGATGGCCATTTTTGCCCACCTTGTTGGCGAGGTCTGGTTGGGTCAGGAGCGAGCGGATGGCCAGACTGGCTCCCTCCGGCGAATGGACCAATAACCCGGTATACTCATCAATGATCTGGGCAGGTATACCCCCTACCGCACCACCGATCACCGGCCGGCTTTTCCAGAGCGCCTCTGAAACTGTAAGCGCAAATCCTTCTCTGAGCGATTTTTGCAGCACGATATCTGAGCCGCGCTGGAAGGCATTGATCTCGGTGGCAATGGAAGGGCTGAATAAGAGAAGGTGAATATCCGGATCATCTCCTGCTTCCGCTTTGACCTTTGCCAGAACCTTGTCCGTCTCGGGATCATCCGCCGCCTTATCCCCTACCAGAAGGAGACGACAATCCACATATTTCCGCGCCATCTTAAAGGCCTGGACAACACCCACAGGATCTTTCCACGGATCATACCGTGAAACCTGGGTCACGATAGGTTTGTCTCTGGGAATCCCGTATTTTTCAAAGACACCGTCCACATACGAAGCATCCAATTCCCTATTCTTGTCATCTAATGGGTCAATAGCAGGATAAAATCGATATTGCGGGATAGCCAATTCCGGGGAAAAGAGCGCTGAAGAAAAGATGGCTGCATCATATTGTTCAACATACGGCTTGAGGAACTCCCACAGTTGTTGGTTGGGATGAGACAGGTCGATATGGCATCGCCATACCCATCTGTTCTTTCGATTTTGATTCCAGTGAATTAAGGCAGCCGGCTGAGGATCGTGGATGACGATAAGGTCTTCGTCAAACTCCATCTCTCTGTTATTCATTTCGTTATATTTCAGATAGGTCTTAAATACATCCTCATGAAAATACTCTTCCTTGCCTTGTAAGGCATTGTGAAACGATTTGGTTATTTCAAAAAACTCCTCTTCTCCTTTAATTACGTCCCACGTAGCCTTGACCCCGAGATCATTCAGAAGAGGCACAACGCGACGGAGCATTTCAGCCACCCCACCCCCCACTGCCGTAGAGTTTACCATCTTGATGGACCGGTTGCCCACGTGCGAGGCCAGGATGGTAAGTTCCTCAATAATGTCCGGGCCAACCACCTCCTTATAATCGAACAAGATAGGTGCGGTCATACTTGTCCTCCTGAGTGCGTCTGTGATGCGCGTGAAGTCTCTGATAAATATTGATCGATCAATTGTATGATTCTGCTGCGCAGTCCTTCCAGGGTATAGAGGTTGATATCGATCTTCCTAATTAGGTGTGCCAACTCAGGCATGTTCAGACTCTTCTCTATCCATATAGAAAAGTCGTTGTCCTGGAGTCGTGTACGGAGCCGGGATTCAATAAAGTGATAGTATATAGAATACATGCTGACGGTTGGAAGTGCCTCACAAAACGATTTGAGACCATAGGCAAACTTGTCCGTTCGATAGACGATTCTGATCATGTCATAGAGGTAGAACGGTTCATTAGCAATTTTTTTGAAGGCATCCGGTTTCTGCTCCCTGTAACGCTCGATGATTTCAATAAGATGTATTTTCAAGCGCTTTATTGTGTTATATTCGGATAAATCAACGGCCATCAACTTTTCTGCCAGAGCCTGTTCATTGAGGCTCCTGGAAGCCCAAAGGGCAAAATCGTTATTATATGGGACCTGCACTTCTCGCATCTGGAGGAAAGCACAGAAGGTATGATAGAAGATAGAAGAATCCGAACAGGTCTTTATGAGATCGAGCATCTCTTCGAGATTGTGAGCTTTTCGCCCCGTGAGTTTTACCAGGGACGCGCTTGACAGGAATTGAAATACATCCGCCACAAGTCTACCTCGCAATTTAAAAGGTTTAATAGGGGTATTAGACCAAGATCGATACTCTCAACTACCTTTTGATAGCATCATCCTGTCAAAATCTCAAGCTTTGAGGTTTTAGTACCCAGGATTGATGGTTTCGTAAAAATTCAATTTCTCTTTTTCTCTTATGGAAAATTACCTTAAAGGAGATCCTCTCACCCGCTCAAGAAGGAAAAGGCTATGAAATTATCGTTAAACAATTTTCGTCAGGGGGGCTTGGTGTTCACGATGTAAAGGGAAGAACGCTTGAAGTTCTTCTTGAATATTTAATGTAAATTTGTTTAATATGCTTGTGGTGGTGATTATGATCTTGCGCCAAATGGAGTATTGATGGAGGCATCGGTAAATGGCAGCAGAAGGAGATAAATCTACATTTCTGGGCAGCCTAAGAACTAAGATCATATTGGGGATCTGCTTGATTCTGGTTATAACAGTGGGCACCTTTATCTATGTGGGCCATATGTTCCGTGCAAGGTTCCTTCTGGAGGAGGAGGAAAAATCCGCTTCCAGGATCAGTCATGCGGTGATGAGAGCCATACAGTATCCCATGCTTGATGGGGAGATGGAAGAAGTGCAGGCAATACTCCAAAGGATGAATCTAGTGGAGGATATCTCGGTGTTGAATCTCTGCGATTCAAGCGGCGCCATCAAATACAGTGGAATTCCGGATAACATAGGCAAGATTAGTGAGTCGGAGACTGTCAAGAATGCCTTGCGCATCAATGCGGTGGTTAAAGATATAGAGAGATATGAGGGAGAAAAGATACTTGGTCATGCAATGCCCATCCCTAATGAGGGGGCCTGTTTTAAGTGTCATGGAGGCGAAAAGAAGATCTTAGGGGTTTTATTGGTTGGGACTGCCTGGGAACCTGTGGAGAAGAAATTAGGGACAATCCGGAATCAAGAGATCTTCTGGTTTATAGTTTGCATTGTCTTAGCGGCCGGGTTTATTTTAATCCTGTTACATTATCTGGTCATCATCCCTGTTGGATTGCTTACCAGGACTGCCGCGCTAATAGCCAAAAAAGGAGATCTCAGCTCTAGAGTCTCTATCACGGCAAATGATGAAATAGGGCATCTTGGAATTGCCTTCAATCAGATGACTGCAAATCTGGAGAAATCAAGGGATGAATTGTTACAAGCCCGAGCGCGTTTAGAAGCAAGGGGCAAGGAGTTAGAGGACTTTACCTACATTGTTTCCCACGATCTGAAGGAACCGCTGAGGGGAATTACCTCTTTCAGCCAATTTGTCATAGAGGACTATGGTAATAAATTGGACGAGGAAGGCAAGGGCTATTTGGTATCTATTAAAAGCGGTGCGGGCCGATTGAAAAAATTAATCGACGACTTGCTTGCGCTGTCCAGAGTTACCCGGAGCGAGTTCTCCTTCCAGACCACCAAGGCATCAGAGATAATTGAAGAAGCGATTAAATGGGTTAAATATAGCCTCGACGAGAAAAATATTGAATTGGTTATTGCCCAAGATCTGCCCGCCATCTATTGTGATAAGACCAGGATGGTGGGAGTTTTTGCAAACTTGCTTAGCAATGCCATCAAATTCATGGATAAGGAGAATCCCAGTATCGAAATTGGGTATCAGAACAAGGCGGATTGTCACCAGTTTTACGTTAAAGATAATGGGATAGGCATTGAAAAACAGTACCATCAAAAGATATTTGAGATGTTTCAACGACTTCAAAAAAGGGAGGAGTATGGTGGAACAGGCGCTGGACTCCATATTGCCCAGAAGATAATGGAAATGCATCATGGTAAGATATGGGTGGAATCTGAATTAGGTATCGGTAGTACCTTTTATTTCACCTTGCCGAAAAAGAAGGAGGCATTGAGGGGGAGAAATGAGACAATACAAAGAGATAGTGATATTATTGGTGGAAGACAATCCTGATGATGTGGAAATAACCAAAAGGGCCTTTAAAAAGGCCAGGATCAAAAACAGGATGTATGTGGCAAGGGACGGTCAAGATGCTTTGGACTTCCTCTACCGTAAAGGGGAATATACTGGCGAAAGCAAGGCGCCAAGACCGGATTTGATCTTGCTGGACATCAACTTGCCCAGAGTAACCGGCACAGACGTGTTACAAAAACTAAAAACGGACCCAAATTTCAAAAGAATTCCAGTAACTATGTTGACCGTCTCGAATAGGGATGAAGACATCATAAGAAGCTATGATCTGGGAGTCAATAGCTACATTACCAAGCCTGTGGCGTTCGATAAATTTGTCGAGGCAATCAAATCTTATCATTTTTACTGGACAGTTATCACCAAGCTCCCACCAAAAGAGACTCAGTTGTCCTTATGAAGGAGTTAAGAATGAACGAAGAAAGGGCCAATATCCTAATTATTGAGGATAATCCAAATGATATTAGCATCATGAAAAGGCAGTTAGCCAAATATCATTTGGACATGGATTTCGCTACCTCTGGCGAAGAGGGTCTGGAGAAGCTGAAGGGGAAAAGGTATGATATTGTGGTTGCCGATTATGCTATGCCCGGCATGACCGGTCTTGATGTGTTAGATAGAATGAAACAAGATGGTTATGATATCCCGTTGGTTATGGTAACCGGCGCTGGTAGTCCGAAGATCGCCGTGGAGGCCATGAAAAAAGGGGCCTATGATTATCTTGTCAAATCCCTCGATCCAGGCTGGTTAGAGGTTTTCCCTTCAGTAATTCAAAATAGCGTCGAAAAATACCGGATGATAAAGGAAAAGGAGAGGGCAGAGAAAGAAAAAAAGGAATTGGAAAGCCGCCTCCAACAAGCTCAGAAGATGGAGGCCATCGGAACCCTTGCCGGTGGCATTGCCCATGACTTTAACAACCTGCTCATGGGCATTCAGGGAAATGTGTCCTTGATTCTATTGGACATTGATTCCACGCATCCTCATTATGAAAGGCTGAAGAGGATTGAGAAACAAGCTCAACGCGGAGCTAAATTAACCAGCCAGCTTCTTGGGTATGCGAGGAAGGGGAGGTATGAGATCAAGCCCGTTGACCTGAACCAGTTAGTGGAAGAGACCTCTGAAACTTTTGGCAGAACCAGAAAGGAGGTTGTGATTCATCGAGACCTCGCTGAGGACTTATTTGCAATAGAGGCAGACGAGGGACAAATTGAGCAGGTGCTTTTGAATCTGTATATCAATGCTGCAGATGCCATGTCTAACGGCGGAGATCTTATCCTGAAAACCATCAATATGACCCACGATGATATAAAGGGCAATCTGTACGATCCAAAGCCGGGCAACTATGTCCTGCTAACCGTTACCGACGCAGGCATAGGTATGAGCAAAGAGACCATGGAGCGCATTTTTGAGCCATTCTTTACAACCAAGGAGACAGGCCGGGGCACAGGTCTTGGGTTGGCTTCTGTTTATGGGATCATACGGGGTCATGGTGGATATATTGATGTCGAATCGAAGAAAGGGCAAGGGGCCACCTTTAGTATTTATCTGCCTGCATCAGAAAAAAAGGTCCGGAAAGCTGTCAAAACCCATAAGGAGTTCATTGAGGGAAGCGGAACGGTCTTCATAGTGGATGATGAAGAGATCATCCTGGAAACGGGCAAAAGCTTGTTGGAGGCGGTGGGTTACCGAGTATTCACAGCCATAAACGGACAAGAGGCTATCGAAGTTTACAAGAAAAATCGGGATGAGATAGACATCGTCCTTTTGGATATGGTTATGCCAAATATGGGTGGTGGTGAAGTATATGACCGACTGAAGGAGATCAGCCCGGATATAAAGGTTATCCTTTCGAGTGGATACAGCGTTGATGGTCAAGCAACCGAGATATTGAGACGCGGTTGTGATGGTTTTATTCAAAAACCGTTCAATGTGTCAGAGCTGTCTATAAAAATAGAGGAGATTCTGGAAAAGGCGACCACGAAGCATTCAAATGCGTGGTAAAACGCTTTCAAAATCCTCTGCTCAATTTCATCTATAGATACGTGGGAAGGCCGCACCGGACACAAGCAGAACTTCGTTCTATCACAATAAATGCCTTATCGCCTGTAATTTTAATAACCCTTGCATCATCTTCGATCATTAGTGTTTATTTTCACCCTTTTATTTTAGTCTACTCAATCACGACATTCTACTTTTCAATATCTTTACAGATAATCCAAGTAATGAGAATGTAAAGATTAAAAGGACTGCGAGGCTTACTACAGGATGAAATATTTCCGGTTGATAGCCAAAAGATGTTTTTATACTATCGACGCTGTAAGTAAGGGGGAGTAAGTATGCCAATGGTTTGACCGTAGCCGGCAAACCGGATACAGGAATAAAGAGACCGCTTAAAAAAATCATGGGAAACCTGAAAAAATTTGCAAGGGTCTGGGCCTCAAAAACTTGCTTTACACCTACTGAGACAAATGCCCCAAGCGCTGAAAATGCAAGTGATGAAATAATAACGGATGCAATAAATAATACAGGGTTGACAATCTTAAAAGGGAATATAAAAAACAGACCGAGAAGCATTGCTATCGTAACGGTAATGCCGAAAAATGCTCCTCCTGTAACCTTCCCTAATATAATGGATGCAGTGGATACAGGATAGAGCATCAGTCTTTCCAGTGCACCCGTCATTCTCTCAAAGGTGATAACAATCGCTTCCATTGAAGTTGTGCCGAATAAAAGGCTCAGGGATAAAAGTCCGGGTATGAGCCGCTCAAAGTCAACAGGATTTCTAAGATAAAAAGCTAAAATGAACACAAGTGGGAAAAGCATACCCCAGCTTATATTGGGGGGCTTGAAATAATAAGTCTTCATGTCTTTAAGGGCGATAAAATAGATGGCCCGTATTGCATTTTTCATTTAGTTGCACCTGCTTTTTCTTCAATCATCATCTCTCGTTTTAAGCCTGTAATTTCTACAAAGGCATCTTCCAGAGAAGGGATTACAGTATTAATAGTTTCTATACTTAAACCATTATCCCTAGCAAAGCCAGAAAACTCGGATAGAAATAGATCCATATCATCAATGTAAAACCTGAGAAACTCTTCTCTTTTCTCAATTTTATTAGCTGTCGTTAGCTGGACAAGTTTTTTTTCTATTAACGAGTTGCAGGAACTAATCTTGATGTCCACTGCCTTTCCGGCTTCCATTGACTTTTTTAATGCCTTTGGCGTGTCAACCGTAATAAGTTTTCCTTTTACGATAATGGCGATCCTGTCGCACAGATTGTCTGCTTCCTCTATATAATGAGTGGTAAGAAGTACGGTAATTCCCCTATCCTTCAGGGATCTTATAAGTTCTCTTAACGCCCTTGCACTCATAACATCAAGCCCTGTTGTCGGCTCATCAAGGAATAAAAGCGGAGGGTCATGAATCAACGAGACTGCCATCGTAAGCCTTCTTTTCATTCCGCCTGATAACTTTCCGAAGTAAACATTATGCTTCTCTTCAAGTTTAAATGTTTTGAGAAGCTCATCTGCTTTTAACTTTACCTCACTGGTATTCATCCCATAAAGCCTTCCTGCAAAGAGGAGGTTTTCAAAGCATGTAAGCTCAGGATACAGATTAGAGGTTTCCGGAACTAC
>DAOVGD010000161.1 GCA_030672555.1 Desulfobacterales bacterium | reverse complement strand
AAATCTCGGTGCTGCTGTTTTTGTTTGAATGTTATATTTTTTCGGCATGTATAGTGTTCACAAAAAAGATTTTGGGGCTCAACTTCGATTTCATCAAGGCTTTGCTTTACCCAAAACACTTTTTCTTAAAAGGTATATAATGACTCGATTCTTGAAATCATAGCCTGAGCAACCTGATCAAGAGTTTGACATTCAGACGTTCCAAGCTGGAACATCTCCAGACGGCAGCTCTCAATTCCTATTTCATCCAACAACCTCTTTGTATAATTGACTATCTTTTGCGCTCTATAATTACCGTCAAGAAGCCGGCATTTTCCTTCCGGACATCCGAGGACAAACACACCATCAGCGCCGGATTCAAGCGCCTTAATAATTCCAAGTGTCTCCACCTTGCTGCTACACGGAAGTGAAACAATTTTGATGGTTGGCTCGAATGCAACTCGCCCGCGGCCGGCAAGACCTTTTTCTCCGTCAAGAGCATTCCGGCAACAAAAACCGATAATTCTGAGTGAAGACTTTTTCATTAAAAAAACCGTAAAAGTTCAGCCACTAAGTCACAAAGGCACAAAAAGACTTTAATTATAAACCTTTATCAAAAAGACAAGAAAAAAAAGTTGTAGATACGGCATATACTGTACATTAAGAATTATATTATAATCTTGGTGTCTTAGTGCCTTTGTGGCTGAACTATTACAAAAAACCATTAAAAAAGACGTCTATCCATGCAAAATAAGGAATACAGACGTCTTTGTCTTTTGTTATAGATTTCCAGATAAATAATTTCACTTACGTTTTTCAGTTCAAATCCTCGACGACGTACAACTCTGTACGACGTACTTAAGATTTCTCCTTTTAGCCTTGCGAAATTAATTATCTGAAAATCTATATATATTTTGTGCTTATCGAACTTCTTTGTACGATATCGCTTCAGATTATTGCTTAATAATTTAGGGATAATTATCTATGCTGTCAAGAAAAAATATAAAAAAGAATAGATAGTTAACTATCACTAATTATTTTGTCGATAGCTTAAATTTAACTAAATAGCGCCCAAACGAAAACCCATTAAATCGATTTGTCAAGATTGAATATTTCCTCCCAGCTCGCACAATCCACGACACTTGACACAAGCCATGAATTCCTTTAACCTCAAGCATCATCACCAAAGCATCAAATAACGCTACGGTAACGTGAGGATTTAATGATTTTAAAGAAACTTCGGGTGGCTTCAGGAGTAAGTCAACTGGACATCCTGCTTGGGGGGCTTTATATCGGAGATAACGTAGTCTGGTATGATGATACCGGTAGTCTGGCCTCCGTATTTTGCTTAAACTTTATTCAAGCCTCACAGGCACAGAACAAACCTCTCATTTACGTCAGCTTTGACCGTTCACCGAGAAATCTTCTGGAAAAGCTGGGATCATTGGCTGACAATCAGAACTTAATCATCCTGGACTGCTTTACTTATGGCAAGGGAGCAGGAGCTGATATCTTTCTCAAATTTTATGAAAAAGGAGATTCCAAATGGCCGTGCCGAATTATCAGTGTGGATGATCCACGTAAGGTAGATCAGGTAACAGGCGCTTTCTATGGAGTCCACGGAACCATGGAAGGCGATGTTCGATTCGTTTTTGAAAGCCTGACCGGCATGCAGGAGCTGTGGGGCGGAGAAGAGCATATCATCAACTTTTATTCCCACTCATGCCCCAGGTTGTATGAACTGAATACCATCGCTTACTGGATTATTGAAAAACAAGCGCATTCTCGCCGTCTCAAAGCCAAGATCAATCAAATTGCCCAGGTCGCCATTGACCTCTCCGTTATAAGAGGCAAGACCTCTTTGACAATTCTGAAAGCTGAAAAGCGCAATATAGAAACCTTCAACAAGCCTTATAATTACTGGAGCAAGGACCTTAACATCACCTTCGATTCTGAAAAGCACACCACCAGCCAAATTAACCTTGGGATGCGCTTGAAGGAACTTCGCACCAAACGAGGTCTATCCCAGACGGAACTGGCAAAACTCGTAGGAGTGACTCCAAGCAGCATATCCCAAATGGAGAGCGACTTAATATATCCTTCTCTGCCGGCGCTTCTCAAGATAGCGGAAGTTCTTTCTGTTGAAGTCAGTTCTTTTTTTCAAGGGTCGGCAGATGTGAAAGATCGGGTGATTTTTCCATCCAGGGAATCAGTAGATGTGAAATTCCCGGATTTGCCGAAGGGAAGTATTTATGCAAAACTCCTCACTCCTGTAGATTTCGATCCAAAGGCCGAACCCTATCTCATTGAGATTCCACCCGGAAAGAACATCCCCTCCCACTTCTTTATCCATAAGGGTGAAGAGATCGGCTACTTATTGTCAGGTAAATTGCAACTGAAATTGGGAAAGGCCGTTTACATGGGACATGCCGGGGACGTGATTTACCTGACCTCCGAAATGCCATCTCAATGGAAGAATCCCGGACCGGATTCGGCCAGGCTGCTCTGGTTGAAAATCAAGTAACAATGGTCGAGTGGTCGAGTAGGGAAATGCTTGACGACTCGACCACTCGACTAGTTGTGAGCGAAGCGAAAGTCTCTATTCGGTCAACGCTCACTATTTCTATATGATCTGCGAAATTCGACAATAACGTCTTTTATATCCTTAAGAAACTCTTGTTCTATTGAGCAGTTTTCACATTGATAATCATTTGGGCAAGGACTGAGGGGGTGATTTCCCATTTTCATGATGCGCAGACGCGGCGTTTTCTCATCCGGTACCATTTCGATACATCCTGTGGGGCATATATATGTGCAGGAACCACATCCTATGCAGACATCTGATGCCACCTTAAAGGGGGTTGCAACCTCGCGCTCGATACCACGATTGGCGAGACCTATAGCACAGACACCAACGACTTCTTCGCAAAAACGGACGCATAGACCGCACAGGATACATTCATTTGCCTCTCTTTTCTTGAATCTGGATGATTTGATGCCCATCTGCCTGGCCATGGTCTTTAGCAACGGCACATCAGGACACCGGGCAAGGAGTAGTTCCACAACCATCCTTCTGATCTGTCTGACCTTGTCTGTATTGGTAAAGACCTCCATACCTCCTTCTGCAGGAAAATTACAGGATGTTACCAACCTTCGCTGCTTATTCTGAACAACTTCAACCATACAAAGACGACAGGACCCGTATGGTTTGAGGGACTCGTGGTAGCAAAGTGTAGGGATAAAGATACCGGCTTTTTTGGCTGCATCGATGATCGGCGCCCCCTGATCGACCTGGACCATTTGTCCATCAACTATTATAGGTATCTTCACTAATTAATCTCCTGACATGTTATTTAACTCTTACCGCTTCCCGCTTACATAAACTAAAACAGATACCGCACTTGATACACTTTTGCACATCTATCCTGTGCGGCTCCTTCCTTTTGCCGGAGATGGCCTGTTCCGGACATTTCACCTTGCAAAGCGTACAACCGTTGCATAATTCTTCGTCAATAACGTATTCAAACAGGTTCTTGCATACACCTGCCGAACACTTTTTGTCATATATATGCGCCTCATATTCATTACGAAAGTAGCGGATAGTACTTAACACGGGGTTAGGAGCAGTTGCGCCAAGGCCGCACAGAGAAGCCGTTGTCATAAAGTGAGCAAGTTCGGTCAATATCTTAATATCTCTTTTTTCTCCCCGGCCTTCACATATATTCGTCAGGATTTCATGCATCTGCTTCAGCCCCTCCCTGCAGGGTACACATTTCCCGCACGATTCAAAGAGCAGGAAGTGTATGAAATACCTTGCCACATCCACCATACAGGAAGTTTCGTCCATCACGATCATGCCGCCGGATCCCATGATGGCGCCTGCCTCTCTCAGGCTGTCGTAATCAACCGGCATATCTATCTTGCTGATGGGGATACAACCGCCGGACGGACCCCCGGTCTGGACTGCCTTGAAACGCTTGCCCTTTCTGATCCCCCCTCCTATGTCAAAAATCATTTCGCGAAGGGTCGTTCCCATTTCTACTTCAACCAGACCGGTATTTCTTACCTTCCCGACAAGAGAGAAGATTTTTGTCCCCTTGCTTTTCTTTGTTCCGATAGAAGAATACCAATCAGAGCCTTTTGAGATTATTTTTGGTATGTTTCCAAAGGTCTCTACATTATTTAGAATGGTCGGTTTTCCCCACAATCCTTCAAAGGCTGGATAGGGCGGTCTTGATCTTGGAGTGCCGCTTCTCCCTTCAATGGAAATCATAAGAGCTGTTTCTTCGCCGCACACAAAAGCGCCGGCGCCTCTATCTATCTTGATGGTGAAATCAAAACCCGTGCTCAGGATATTATTGCCGAGAAGACCGCACTTTTCCGCCTGCCGGATAGCAATGGCTAAGTGATCGATTGCTATCGGATATTCCTTTCTCACATAGATAAATCCCTCGCTTGCCCCGATTGCAAAGGCGCCTATAATCATGCCTTCAATAATACTGTGCGGATCTCCTTCCATGAGGCTCCGATCCATAAAAGCGCCGGGATCACCTTCATCACCATTGGCAATAATATACTTGATATCACCAGGCGCGGCGCTACAAATCCTCCATTTTATTCCGGTTGGGAATCCGCCACCACCTCGGCCTCGCAGTCCGGAAGAAACGACCGTTTCCACGACTTGTGCCGGGGTCATGGTGGTTAAGGCCTTGCCGAGGGCGGAATATCCACCGACTGCAAGATAATCGTCAATATCTGTTGGATCAATCTTGCCGCTGTTATAGGAAATATTCTTTTTCTGTTTCTTGTACACGGGGAGATCATGTTCAGTGTTGGTGAGTTCCTTGGTCTGCGGGTCTTTCCACAACAGTCGTTTTACAACATTACCATGCAAAACCGTTTCGGAAATGATATCTCCAACATCCTTGGGTTTGACCTGGCGATAGAAAATATTCGCCGGCTCAATGACCATAATCGGCCCCATTTCACAAAAACCATGACATCCCGTTTTTTTGATCGCCACCTTGTCCTGAAGCCCCTGTTTTGTAATCTCATCCTCAAGAGCCTCAATAACTTTTACAGACTTTTGTGCCCGACAACCAGTGCTGAGACAGAGTCTAATGATAGTCTTCTTGGAACCCCTTTTCTGAAGAATCGATTCCCGTAAGTTTTCTAAATCCACTATGCTGCTAATCCGTTTCAATCTTTTATCTCTCCGATTCTGTCCGATAAGCAGATAATATCTTTTCTATCTTCCCAGGAGTCACCCCGTCATAGTAGTCATCATCCACCACTATCACAGGAGCCAGCGCACACGCCCCAAGGCAGTTGACTGTTTCAAGAGAGAACATGCGGTCATCGGTCGTTTCCCCTTCCTTCACATGCAATATTCTCTCTATTTGATCTAAATTCCGCACTGCGCCGCCAAGGTGGCACGCAGTGCCGCAACACGCCTTGATCGTATGACGTCCCCTCGGCACGAGGCTGAACGCCTTGTAAAAGGTGGCAATGTCAAAAATCCTTGTCAGGCTCAGTTCCAATCTTTCAGAAATATAACGAAGTGTCTCTTCAGACAGATAGTTCTCAATACCCTGGACATCCTGCAAGATACTGATTATTGCTGAATGCTTGTGGTCATATTTTTCGAGTGTGCGGTCAACCTCTTGAAAATCCATGCTTCATCCTTACCCCTTGTCTACTGTATATTCCCGCCAACAGGGCATTGTATGAGGCCCTCGTAAACCTTCTTTTACCTTTCCAAACATCGTCCTGCGACACAAATCCTGTAAAAAATCATTAACAGGCTCCAACCCCTTCAAAAACTCATCGTCGACATATCCCTCGGCTAATGCCAACTTCTGCAGTTCTTTGGCTATCCGGCTGAATCGTATTTCTTGAGGGCACACAAAATAACAGGAATTACAGAGACAGCAAAACCAGATCAGGTCAGATGAAAGGACTTCATCCCGCATTCCCAAGATGATCATATGTATGATACGCCGCGGGTCAAAATCGTCTATGATCTCCCGTACCGGGCAGACACCGGTGCAAGAGGCGCAAGAGTAGCATGGTTTTATCTCCTCCAGCCCTATTTTTTCGGCGATCTCATCTTTGAATTTAGGATCTGCTTTTTTTAAGAAGACTTTCTCCATAATGTCACTTTTTGCGAAGCCGTTATAATGATTTCTCATACCGAGCCATTTCATTCATGAGCATTGTCGCTAATTTATCCTGAGGAGGGAGCTGACCATAAGTCCCATCCTTTTTCATTTGCTTTGCCTGCTTTGCAAAGGCCATTCGTAATTTCATCCCCTCCACAGCCATCCTGGCAGCCTTTATTTTGTGCAAAAGTGCCTGGCGGCTGATGCCTTCGCTCTGCCCCATGGCGCCCAAATTGCGAATACGATCAGTAAATTCCGTTATCACCTGGACGAAACGTGGGGCCTCAGCCGCAGAGACCCATTCAAGAGCAATCCTGTCCGTGTCGATCTTGAGATTCTCCATGATCATTCTGATAAACGCAATTTTGTTCATGGCTTCGTAATTACCGGACCGGTAATGACACTCTCCAGAGTGTCACCCACCCACAAATATTCCGTCCGCTTTATTGATGAATCCATCCAGGATGAAAACAGGATCTATTCTACCGGTGCACATTACTCTGATCACCCTCATATTAGGGGGATATTGAAACCGGGCTACGCCTGCCGCATCTGCCGCCGCATAACAACACCAGTGACATAAAAATCCAAGTATTTTAGGTTCATTCACCATAATCTTGTTCCTCAATCCCATCCACAGATTTCACAGATTTCACAGATTATCAAAAAAAACAGCTCCATATTATCCATTTAATCTGTGCAATTCCTAAATTCCTAAATTCCTAAATTCCTAAATTCCTAAATTCCTAAATTCCTAAATT
>DAOVGD010000031.1 GCA_030672555.1 Desulfobacterales bacterium | reverse complement strand
TATAAACTTCTTGTCCGATTTCATATGATGAAACACAGTGTTCCATTTTATGGAAGAAGGTATTTCCACAGGGAGACGGTATTCTCTTAGAAGGTCTACAATCTTCTGCTCAACATCTTCAGAAATAAACCCCTCGACCCGAGACAACCTTGCCGCGGCCGCCATTCCTATAGATACGGCTGCTCCGTGCGGGATTGTAAAGTCAGAGGCAGCCTCAATACCGTGCCCGACGGTATGACCAAAGTTTAATATCCGCCTCAGCCCCCCTTCTTTTTCGTCTTTCTCCACAACCTCTCCCTTGATCTCACAGCATCTGGCAATAAGCCTTGTTGTCAGAGACGCCTCAAGCCGCATGACCTGGTCGCGGCAGTTTTTTAAGGTCTCAAATAATTCTGGATCCTTGATAACAGCATATTTGATCATTTCTGACAGACCATTTTTAATCTCTGCCTCAGGAAGGGTTTTGAGAAGGTCCGGATCAATGTATACCCTTGCCGGCTGGTGAAAGGCTCCCAGCAGGTTTTTGCCGTGTTCGGTATCAATCCCTGTCTTTCCTCCGACGCTGCTGTCGATCTGCGCAAGGAGGGTGGTAGGGACCTGAATGTAGGGAATGCCGCGCATGTATATTGCAGCGGAAAAACCCGCTATATCACCCACAACGCCACCCCCCAGGGCAATAACAGCCGATCGACGATCCAGCCCTAAGATGGTCATCCTGTCTGAAATACGCGACACAGTCCCCCAACGCTTGGATTCCTCTCCCGCTGGTATGGCAAAAAGATCGCATTGAAGTCCCTCTGCCCGTAACGATTCAATAAAATTTT
Source organism: Desulfobacterales bacterium (assembly GCA_030672555.1). Lineage (GTDB taxonomy): Bacteria > Desulfobacterota > Desulfobacteria > Desulfobacterales. Next base: position 2,354 of record DAOVGD010000031.1, on the reverse strand, counting down.
TTCCTATCAAATCAGCCACGTTGGTGTCGGTCACTACAAGATACCGGTTTCCTATCTCTTGTGTTTTGAGATCTTTTGCGATCTTCCTGATCAGGCCCGGTTCAATAAGAATATCGTAAGTACGATCCAGCGCACTTTTAAGATGTATCGTAACAGTTTTCATCAGCCTTTTCCCTGTTTGAAGATTTTTTACGAAGTCATCAATTTTGTTGCAAAAAAAGTTTTATACCAATCTTTCGCTTCCTGGTCAATGATATTGAAAACCCCCTGGAATTGTGCTTTAAAAGTTTTATGAAATATGGTATTATTTTAATTTTGATTTCCATGTCGTCCCTTTTTTCGGCAAACGTCTCGTCCCATCCGCACGTTTTCATTGACAGCTCCCTGACAGTCCTCTTTGATGAAAGAGGATTGGCCGGATTTAAGATTCAATGGGTTTTTGATGAAATGTTCAGCAGTATCATCATCCATGATTTCGACGAGAACAGGAACGGCAAGTTCGAAACTTCCGAAGTCAAGAAGTTGAAAGAAGGGGCCTTTTCCAACCTGAAAAACTTTGACTATTTCACCATTATAAAGATAACTGGGCAGGATTTTAAGGTAAAATATGTTCGAGATTTCACATCGAGTATCCGGGAAAATATTGTTGTTTACAATTTTTTTGTTCCCTGCCATATTACAGCCACTTCCACCTTCAAGGAGATAAAAATCCTCTTTTGCGACAAAGAGAACTATTCCTACTTTTCTTTCATTAATAATAAACCCCTTCAATTTGAAAACAGCGCTATGTTCGATTTTCAGTATCAACTAACTCAAGACAAAGAGCATCCTGATTTTTTCTGCAGGTATGTCAAACAGATCACGTTGAGGTTCCGAAAGAAGAATGGCTAAAATTCTTACTCTTGTTTTATCACTACATATACTTCTAATCCCGGTTGTAAGCGCAGCAGGGGATAATCCCTTTGTTTCAAAACAAACCTCAAAAAAAACGGCCGCACACCCCTCTTGTTTATCCAAAATTTACAGCAAGATTTCCCAATGGCAACACAAACTCAACAAAGAGCTATCCGGTTTGGCCAGGGAACTCAAAACCTCTGGTTCCAAAAAGACGCTTCTTACCTTGATCCTAATTTCATTCCTTTATGGCATCATACACGCTGCCGGACCAGGGCACGGAAAGACAATCGTCTTTTCCTATTTTCTGTCAAGGAAGGAAAATATCAGGAAGGGGATACTGATGGGAACCCTGATCGCATTTCTTCACGCCCTTTCTGCTGTGCTTATTGTTATGGTAATCTATTTTATTCTCAAACAATCCTATATAGGACCCTTTGAAAGCGTCTCTCACAAAATAAAAATCGTAAGTTACAGCCTCGTTACTCTAACAGGAACGGTTCTGCTGATCAAGAGCATACTCGGTTTTCGGAAGAGCAATCGGCAAGGTGGAGAAAATGACCAGGCCACGTATCCAGCGGCCCATAGAAGCATCCTTCTGATCGCCCTTGCAGTCGGAATGGTCCCCTGTCCCGGCGCTATTATCATAATGCTCTTTTGTCTGTCCCTGGACATGGTCGGGATCGGCCTGGTTTTAAGCTTATTCATGGCCCTTGGAATGGCTGTTATTATTTCCGGGGCAGGGGTACTGAGTATCGCAGGCAAAAAAGGGGGATTGAGGATCATCACCGGGAATAAAAAAGCCAGACCTCTTTTCGAAAAGGGCTTGGAAATACTGGGATCTTTATTGGTTCTGTTTTTTGGATTGTCACTTCTTACCTTATCCCTTTGAACCTCTGTTTCTTATTAGACAGAATGAAAAAGCGGGAATCGGTTGACAACTATTCTGGAAATACCGTATCCTGATACAAATTTTAATGAGACAGCAAATCCCATGGAACTATTAAACGAACTTAAAAGATATTTTGATCTCTCCTCGTTCCGTCCCGGCCAGGAAGAGGTAGTCAGCACGGTGCTGGACGGGGGAGATGCTCTGGTGGTCATGCCCACCGGAGGAGGTAAATCGCTGTGCTACCAGCTACCCGCCTTAATCCGCGAGGGGACGGCCCTCGTGGTTTCCCCCCTAATCGCCCTGATGAAGGACCAGGTGGATGCCCTTCGAAGAATAGGAATTTCAGCGTCCTTCATCAATTCCACTCTTTCCTGGGCGGAACAGAGGCAGGTGCTTGAGAGACTTGAAGCAAAAGAATTAAAACTTCTGTATATAGCTCCGGAACGGTTTCGTCAAAAGGAGTTCCTACAGACCCTTTCCCGATCCAAGATCAGTTTTGTGGCTATAGATGAGGCACATTGTGTGTCCCAGTGGGGACACGACTTTCGCCCCGATTACCTGCGGATGG
>DAOVGD010000029.1 GCA_030672555.1 Desulfobacterales bacterium | reverse complement strand
TTCAGCAGCATGGTGGCGAGCTATCCAGAGGATGAGTGGAACACCGAAGGATTTGAAAAGGTCTGTGACGTTATTTATCGTGACGGTTTGAGAGACAGTGCCCTGCGCGGCTACTACGCAAGTCTGCGGATGTGCGACCCCAGAGTTTATCATCTTAATAGCAGGGAGTTGGTGGAACTATCTAAGTCCGAAGATCCGGCCGCCAGGCTTGCAGCCCTCAAGGTACCGAATATCTACATCCTGGGTAATCCTCGCGGTACCGGTGAACACTCCCGCCGTCTTCTGACATCAGCGGGGGTGAAATGGCACGCGGTGGAGCATGCAGGCCATTGGCCGTTCATTGATCAGCAAGCCGCGTTCGTCGACGAGATAGTGCGCTTCATAAGCCAGTGGAGATTATGACAATAGCGCCTATTTACTGTTTTTCCCCTGTTGACACACTATAATTATGAGGTTGACTGTCGCACCCTTATATGGTATTTATATATTATCATACTTCAGGGGGAACTCATTGATGCATACTCAAAAAGTAGCTATTACCATTCCGAAAGAATTGGTTGCGATGATCGATGACATCAGCAAAAAAAGAGGGCTATCAAGAAGCAGGTTCATTTCTATGGTGCTTAGGGAAAGGGTTATATCGGAAAGAAACCGCCGCATAAAAGACGCTTACGACCGGGTCTTTTCAGATGAATCAATAAGAAAAGAGCAGCTCAACTGTGCCAAGCAGTTTGAAGGATTGGGTACCGATGAGGGGCAAGAATGGTGATACGGAAAGGCTCTGTTTATTGGGTCGATTTTTCACCAGGCAAAGGGTCCGAGCCAACGGGAAGGCGACCTGGACTTGTTGTTCAAAACGATCTTCTCAATGACAGCAAATTAAATACTACTATTGTAGTAGCAATCACGTCAAACTTGAAATTTGGCGAATTGCCGGGCAATGTAATCCTCCGAAAAGGAGAAGCAAATATTCCTAAGAGATCGGTAATTAATGTAACACAGCTCAAGACTGTCGACAAGCACAGCCTCAAAGAGAAGATTGGCAGCCTAACAAAAAAGAGGATGGGCGAAGTTTACGAAGGTGTAAAACTCATTATGGACTTTTCGTAAAGATTGTCCCCAAATTCCTCCCTATATCTACACAGAAAACCTTGTTCCACGTTCTACCATTGTGCCGGTAATTCCGGGAATCCTCGAGCACCTCATATCCGTAGCGTATGGTACAGCTGTAAGAACTCGGCCTTTGATTTTGCCTATCAGTATTTTTCTGGTTCCTGACGATCTGTAGGAACCAGCAAAATTCTTATTTCCTGTTTTTTTGCCTGTCGTCCTTTTTCCTCTTGTGATCTTGATAGTTAAGGTATGTTAGAGTTTGACCTATCCTCTGGCTGGCAGTGGGACATGGAAGCAATCGAGCAGATGCGGGTAGCCGAGAGGCATGGGAGGAAAAGAGGCCATAAAAAAGATGCTCGAAATAGACCCCACAGTCAAAGCCATCGTGTCGAGCGGCTATTCAAATGATCCTGTAATGACTGACTTTAAAAAATACGGTTTTTCTGGCGTTATCACCAAACCGTATAAAATCGAAGAACTCCAGAAGGCATTATACAGGGTGATCACAGGGGAAGGAGTAATGGAGTGAAAGAATATCCATCCGTGTGAATTTGTGGTTTTGTCAACCCAATCTCTCTTCTTTACCATATTCATTCAACCGAATACCCTACCTCTCGACTTTTCCAGCGTCCCACATCCCTCTGTCCACATTTTACAGAAAAAAAGCTAAAAAAACGTACAAGTATTGTCGATAGCATAAAATATCGATGTTTTTCAAATTCTATTGAATCTTCATATTGTTGTCGAAACACGTTCGGTGATGAAGAAGCACGAGGTGGGTAGGAGAAAAATGAAAAAAGTATACACAGCTTTGGCACTTACCTGTTGCATGTGTTTAAGTTTAGTCGGTCACAGTTTCGCTAACGGAGTTTTGCGAGACAGCATGGGACCTATCTCCAGCGGTCGAGGAGGAACAAACATCGCCCACATCGACAATGGCATGCTCATTCACGATAACCCGTCCGCGTTGACTGAGCTGAAGGGGAAAAGGGTCGAAGCGGATTTTGATTTTTTGGCCCTTACTATGAATTACAAAGATCCGGACAATGATGAAGACGGAAAAGATATACTTTGTTTCATGCCGTCCTTGTCTTATGCCCAGGAATTGGCTGAAGGTCGTTTCGGTTTGGGATTAGGAGTCTATCATCCTGCCGGGTTTTCAACCGAATACGATTTGGTCCACTCCATTTATGGTGAACAAAAATATGCTTCCTACGCCTCTCTTACGAAGATCCTGTTCGGTTTGGGATGGAAAATGACGGACCAATTCTCCATAGGGCTTGCAATAGGTCCTGCTTACAGCAAGGTGAAATTCGAGGAGCCCTATACCTTTCAGATCGGCCCGCTTCAGGGAGTTACCGCACTGATTGACCTGGAAGGGGATGATTGGGCGTTAGCATGGAACGTGGGGGCACAGTGGCGGATATCATCAAACACAACCTTAGGCTTAGCCTATCACTACCAGGATAAGTTACATATGAGTGGGGATGTCGATTTGGACACTACCGGATTTCCATTTCCTCCTCCGTTGACAGTAACAGACCGCACGGCTCATTACGACGTTGAGTTTGATTTTACATGGCCCCAGAGCCTGGGTGTAGGAATTACGCATCGATTCAAAGACGACCACAGAATTTCAGCGGATGTGAAGTGGATTGATTGGTCTTCGGCTTTTGACAATGTGACGTTTAACCTCTCCAATAGCGACAATGCCGAGTTCGATGCCCTGGCCGGAAGTACGCCGCAGGATACCACTCCCCTTGACTGGAAGGATAGTTATTCTTATGGCTTGGGGTATGAATATTTCCTGAGCATGGCAGATACCCTGCGCCTCGGATATGTCTACACCGAAAACCCCGTACCAAGTTCTACCCTTGTACCCGTAATTCCGGGAATTCTCGAACACCTGATATCCCTCGGATATGGTCGTAATTGGAAGAACTGGTCCTTTGATTTTGCCTATCAATATTCTTTTGGTTCCAGGCAATCCGTAGGGACCAGCAAGATCCTTGGCGGAGATTATGACAACAGTTCGGTCGACATCGATGTTCATTTGTTTGCCTTGGGTATTCAATATCATTTTTGAGATGAACCTCCCCGCAGCAAGCTGCGTGGAATTAGACCCTAAGAGAGATTAAAAATTAAGGGAGAGGAGATTAAACGCAATGGCACAAAATGTAAGTTCAGGTACACCCAATAATAAAACCGATAAAAGGAAAAGCCATCGGAGAAAGGTGAACCAAGATCTGGGGAAGTACTACGTTGAGATTCCTCTGTCTGTACCAAAGGGAGCTAAGATTAAAAAGGAAATAGTAGATATAAGCAATGAAGGATTATCTTTTCTCATGCCTGAAGAAGAAGGAGTTTTTTTAGTAGATACTCCCTTGGCTAATATAACGGTAGTTAATAGTCATAAAAAGTCTTATTTCCCCTCGGCTAAAGTAGTATATAGCGAAAAGATGTATGGAGAAGGGATAAACTATAGGATAGGTCTACAATTGATAAAAGACGCACCTTCTTCGGCTCTCGAAGGAGTCAATGCAACCGGTCAAACTGGATATCCTCAGTTTAGACTCCCCCGTTACAATATTAAAGAATTAGGCAGCATAAGTAACATGGTCACCTTTAAAAATAAGGCTGACACCTATAGCAGTTATGAGATGCTAAATTTTTCTAAGTATGGATTAGCTTTTAAAATAAAAGGAGGTGATGTCGAGGAATCAGAGGCTCTAAGGGTTGGCGAGGTGTTAAAAGATCTGAAGGTTATCGTCGGCCACAAAAAAGTATACGATGGGAAGGCAACTATAATTGATTTCAGGGAACACGAGAATGCATTGGTAGTACGTATCAAGCTTGAGGATTCATGGTTGGAGGTGGATAAAATACTCTATCTTGGGAAGAGTGAGAATATGAAAAATGACCTCACAAAATTCCTAAGCAATCTGACCCCCGGAGACAAGATTAGCGGCGAGTTTAAAGAAATCGTTGCTGATATGCGATATTATTTGGAGGCTGTAGAATCAAGATTAAAGGAGGAGGAAATACAACTAGCAAATGTAGGTTCAAGCCAAAAGCATAAGATCGAGAACGGGATGCTACAGGCTATGATCGGGCAATTTTCAAATTCAATGGATCGGTGGATTATAACGCTAAACACGATAGTAAGAGATTTCACTAAACAAAGACATGAGATTCATAAAATGTATTTTCAAAAACAGTTACACCACCTGCTGCTCCAGTCTCCTTTTATCAGAAGGTCTGTCGAAAAACCTTTCGCATACAGTGGCGACTATCTTACTGTTAATATGATTTTAAATAATGCCTACGATGGTGATACGCTACTGGGAAAATTAATTAGCAAACATGCTTATAATACGGTCGCAGCTCGAGTAGTGAGGTTGAGAAAAGGCTTTATAAAAGACCTCGCTCTCAAAAAGCTCAGCCACAGTTCCAATAACAACATTCAAAAAAGGATACTTACTATCGGGTGTGGGTCTGCGAGAGAAATAGAGGAGCTAATTAAAGCCGACAGCGATACCAATTGTGAGTTCCATTTGCTAGATTTTGACGCAAAGCCGTTATATTTTGCTGAAGAGCGGCTTTCGAGACAGAAGAAAAGTGATGAAGTAAAAATAAAATTTTTCAATAAATCAATAAGAACCCTACTAAAAGAAGAAGATAATGACAAATATGATCTTGTTTATAGTCTAGGATTAACAGACTATTTGAGCGATAATACGTGCAAGATGCTCTTGAAGAGTTCGTTTGAAAGGCTTAACCCAGGGGGCACTTTAGTAATTGGTCAGTATGGCTCGGGGACCTCTACGAAGTGCTACATGGAATATGGGTTAGATTGGTATTTAATATATAGAGATTATAAGGACATATCAAAATGGCTCGTAAAAATAAAGGAGCCATATAAAAAGGAGTATCATTCCATTTTAGAGAATGCATACAACTTTATCATCATAACCAAATAGAAATTTGTAATGGATATCTCTCTGTCTCAGTTAGAAAAAGACCTTAAGGTTAAAGAGGCTTATGCAATCTATAAGAAAGAAAAGTCCTTGGTCTTAGCTAGAGTTGCATGTGTTCTTATATTTACACTTGTCCCTTTATTTACTTTTCTCGACTACGTTGCTAATCCACAGTGCCTCAAAGAGCTGTTCATTATCAGGCTTGTTTGTAGTGCTTTGACAATCGTTCTGTTTATCCTGACCTTCACAACTAAAGGCAGAAAGCATGGCTTGCTTATTGAAATGATAGCCTTTCTGATTGTCGGGTCGTCGATATCCTTCATGATTCGCTTTGTTGGTGGCTACGAATCCCCGTATTATGCAGGGTTAAATTTAGTTTTTTTAGGAATAGCGATTTTAGTGCCTTGGGGTGTAAGGGAGTCACTAATATTGTGTTCTGCTATATATGGCACATATATTCTACCGACAATTATCTACGACAAGGTAACAGATGTCGGTATATTGGTAAACAATAACTTATTCATCCTATCCACCATAGCTATTGCACTAACCAGTAATTACTTTACTTCACGGTTGCATTTTAAAGAATTTATGGCACGTTATAACCTTGCGCAAGCCAGAGATGAACTAAAAAAACTTGACACTCTCAAAAATGAATTCTTCGCTAAAGTCAGCCATGAGCTGCGCACGCCCTTAACCAATATTATCCTTCCGATACAAAACGTATTAACAGAACAAGGGGATCGACTGGATCGTCAGAACATTGCGGAAAAGAAGATCATTTTGCGCAATGCCCACAAATTGATGAAACGTATTAACGAAATATTGGACATCGCCAAGCTTGAAGCGGGCAAGATGAAAGTAAAGGCGAGCTTAAGAGATGTAAATAGTATCTTGGAAGATGTTGTGGTTGCCTCCTCAATAGGGGCTAAAGAAATGGGGGTTGTTTTGGTATTTGAGCCCGATACTGAGTTGTCCAAGATTTATGTGGATACGGATAAGATGGAAAAGGTTTTTTCGAACTTAATAAGTAATGCCTTAAAGTTTACCGATCGTGGAGGTAAGGTACGGGTTGCAACGCAGGAGGCGAACGACCATATTGAGGTACGGATAAATGATACAGGTATCGGTATTGCTCAAGAGGACCTGCCT
>DAOVGD010000035.1 GCA_030672555.1 Desulfobacterales bacterium | reverse complement strand
GTAACGAAAAAGAGTGAGAACGAGACAAAATTTTCGCAAATTTGAGGAGAATAGCAGGCCTATTTGACGAAAACTTGCGGAAATTTGGGCCGTTTCTCACGCTTTTGCAGTAGGATCAGAATTCTCGGACAGCCTCCTAGTAGGCACATAATACGTCGCACAAGCAGTATCGGATTCCCACGAAGAGACCCGTGTCACCCGTATCGTTGCGCTGTTTAATTCAGAAGAGAGTCGCTCTGCTATATATTGAGCAATGTTTTCGGAAGAAGGGTTACGATCTTTAAACGGCTCTAAATCGTTTAAGAATCTGTGGTCGAATTCTTTTATAATCGCTCCTGTCTTTTCTTTGATAACCCCAAAATCTACTACCATGCCGGCTTTATTTAACACATCAGAGGCGATATATACTTCGATCTTCCAATTATGACCGTGCAGGCGTTCACAAGGTCCGTTAAAATCTCTGAGCTGATGTGCGGCCGCAAAATGGGTTATGATTTTTAATTCAAACATAGAGATTACTCCGATTTTCTATACTTACCGAACATCTTAACCAACTAGTACATCGTTTCCTAAATAACGTTACATTGTTGTCATTTCGAGCGAAGCGAGAAATCTTATCGAAAATAATGAGTTACAAAGATCTCTCCCTTCGGTCGAGATGACATTTTAATTGCAAAACGCTCTACTAGTCAACTGTTGCGAGTTTATATTTTTTTATCTTCGTTCGAAGGGTCTTTCTGTCAATTCCAAGCGATTCTGCCGTCTTGGTTATATTTCGGTTAAAGCGTTCCAACATCTTGCCTATATGCTGACGTTCGGCGTCCTCCAGTGTGGTCGTCTCCGGAGCAGACATGCCGGAAAACGTGGTATTTGAATATATAAGATCCTGGAAGGTGATGGTTTCTCCCCGGGCAAATATGACCAGTCTCTCGATCATATTTTCGAGTTCGCGTACATTTCCAGGCCATGAGTAATTCTCTATAGCAGCAAGGGCCTCTTGGGAAATACCGTAAACAGTCTTTCCTTGTTTGGCGGTATAGGTATCCAGAAAATGATCAATAAGGAGCGGGATATCGACCTTGCGGTCACGCAGTGGAGAAAGATGAATCGAAACCACGTTTAACCGGAAGAAAAGATCCTCTCTGAACAATCCCTTGCGGATTGCTTTCTTGAGGTCTTTGTTGGTAGCAGCAATAATACGGGTATCTACCCTAACCACTCTGTGGCTCCCGACCTTGGATATAGTTTTTTCCTCCACCACCTTTAATAATTTTGCCTGGATGTCCAGATTTATATTGGCTATCTCATCAAAAAAGATTGTCCCGCCGTTTGCCATTTCAAATTTGCCGTATTGGGTGGTATCGGCCCCGGTAAACGCCCCTTTAATATGGCCAAACAGCTCACTTTCAAACAGTGTGCTGACAAGAGAACCGCAGTCCACAACAACAAAAGGATGATCCTGCCGAGGACTCATGGCATGAAGTTTACGAGCAACTAACCCCTTTCCGGTACCGCTTTCCCCTTGAATCAGAACGGTGCTGTCCGTGGGCGCCACCATTTTGACCATCTCTTTCACCTTGGCCATAGCAGGGCTTTGGCTGACGATCTCTTCTTTCTTCTCTTTTTCTTTTAATGTCTGTTTCAGGATGACATTTTCGATATTGAGCTGACGATTTTTAAAGACACGTTCTACAGTTCGACGCAGTTCATTCGGCGTAAAAGGCTTGGGCAAAAAGTCAAAGGCCCCGGATTTGATCGCCTGCACCGCTGTTTGGATAGTGCCATGCCCGGTGATAATCACCACTTCAGCTTCCGGGTCCTGTGCTTTGATCTGTTTCAGAATCTCAATACCATCTTCGTTAGGGAGTTTGAGATCAAGGAGTATGACAGCAAAGGACCACTTGTCCAGGAGCGCGATCCCTTCCTTGCCGCTTTTTGCCGACATTACGTCGTGACCTCTCCTCGTGAGAGCCTGGTAACAAGCGTCCCTCATCGCGGCATCGTCATCGATTACCAATATGTTGATTCTGGTTTCCAAGAGTCTCAGTCTCTTTTTTCTTGCGACCTCGGTAAAAAAATTGTGAAAGTGGTTCCTTTTCCTTCCACACTTTCCACCTTTATATCCCCACCGTGCAGTTTAATAATGCCATGACTTATGGAAAGGCCCAGTCCTGTCCCCTTTCCACGCTCTTTGGTAGTAAAAAAAGGTTCAAAAATACGGTTCAGATGTTTTTTAGGTATCCCACAGCCGGTGTCTGAAAACTGTATGAGAACGCCGTTTCTATCCGGATCAGGTCTGGTACGAAGGACCAATGTCCCAAAATTGTTCATGGCCTCACCTGCGTTTATGACAAAATTAACAAAGAGTTGTTCCAGCTTATTTTCATCCGCAGATATTTCTGGAAGATTTGGATCTAGTTCATGTATTATATTGATATTTTTCAGTAGAACATGGCGTTCCATAAAATGGACAGTGCTTTCAAGTACTCGATTAACCAGGGTCTTTTTCAGCGCTAAGGTCTCCTGGTGCGCAAAGTCAAGAAGCCCCTTTACTATAATCTTACACCGGTTAGCTAATTTGATAATTTTTATAATATTTTCTCTGTGTGGATGATCTTCCGCTATATCTTCGAGGAGAAGATGGCTGTATATAAGGATTCCACCCAGAGGGGTATTTAATTCATGGGCAACCTCACTAGCCATCTTCCCTGTGGCCGCCAGGCGCTCTGAAATAACCGATGTCTGACTCGGAGGATCAATCTCTGTATGTTTCTTATAAACAGATTTTTGCACGGCGATTTCCAACCACTTTAGTCGAGTAGTCAAGTGGTCAAGTGGTTAACGACTCGACCAATCGCGAACCAAGTTCTAAAAAAGGGATAATGTCACAACATGCTGATAAAAGTCAACCTCTCACCATCACTCTACTTCTATTGCTTCTATATACAACTCCCGCCCCCCTTCAATGCGAACATTCCAGCTCTGGCACTTCGGACAGATCATGACAGGATCTTTCTAATTCAAAATCCTCTTTACACTCCTCACAATACCCCTTTATAGCCAACACTATGGAACCTGGGACCGCGTTGTGAGAAAAACAAGCTGGGGCCTGTGGAAGAGGCATTGATAGGAACCCCGATAGCTGATCCCAAAAAACCGCTGGAAGTACTGCGAACGGTACACTCTTTTGGCCCATGTCTCGCCTGTGCTGTCCATATAATTGATCCGAACACAAATGAAACGTATAAGTTCAGGGTTGTTTAGTGTCCAGCCATAAACTCCTCCTTCCCTGGTGGATCAAGGCGGAAGGGAATTCAGGATATTTCTCTAATAACCCTTGAACATACTTTTCAAGACAATGCTGCAAGCGAAGAGAGGCTATGAAGTCAAAACGGATTGTAATACTGGGAGTAGGCAACATCCTTCTTAAAGATGAGGGAGTGGGGGTGCGCGTCATAGAAAGATTGGGGGAAAGATATCGTTTCCCGGCCAACGTAGAGCTGGTAGATGGAGGGACCCTCTACCGGTTCGTAGCGGAAGACATACCTCACCGCGTGGCGTACAAGAATTCCTTGCATCAGGTCGATTTGTTAGAAGCATTAACCTTGAGTCAAGCCCTTGGAAACACACCTGAAACCATTATCCTTGGCGTAGAGCCGGAAGATATCTCCCCCTGGGGGATAAAATTAACGCCGGCAGTCCAGAAAAAAGTCCCTGAATTGATGAAGTTAGTATTGAAGGAATTGGACAAATTAAATATAAAGTATAGAGTAGCGAAGGAAACATAAATAATGTATCTTGCCATACCTGCAAAGGTAACAAAAATCGATGGTGAGATGGCCACAATTGACGTTGGCGGCGTGACACGTTCCGCATCTCTCATGCTTCTCACTGACGTGGCTGTGGGAGATTACGTAATCGTTCATGCAGGATTTGCCATACACAAAGTAGATCCCGAGGAAGCGCAAGAATCTCTTAAGCTACTTCGAGAATTGGCAACGGCTGAGTAGTCTGATTTTGTATATTTAGACAGGATTTACAGGATGACCCGGATTAACTTAGCTTCGCAATTGGTCGAGTCGTTGAGTAGTCGAGTTGTTGAATCGTTACTACCTCACCACTTGACTACTCGACTACTTGACCACTCGACTAAGGAAGGGGGTTTCCTATTGAAGATACCTCCGGCAAGACCACATTGCTTGAAAATACTATCAAGCATCTGAAAGATAATATGCGCATAGGCGTCATTGAAGGAGATATTCAGACATCGGCTGATGCCGAACGGATCATCCACGCGGGGGCCTCGGCCGTACAAATCAATACAGACGGCGCGTGTCACCTGGACGGAAATATGATAAAGGCCCTGGCAAATAAAGGCTTTCAGGTCTTCACCCCTTGTATCGTACCGACCAATGACGGAGGGATATCATTGGGACAGGCGGTTGCGGCGGCGGCGATTGCCAGAAATGGAAATTAGTTGATTGGTTAAATGGTCAAGTGGTAGAGTACTCAGTACCTACTTGACTACTTGACTACTCGACTACTCGACTACTCGACCAAATTTCGATATTCGGATTTATTCCTTTACGTTGTACTAACATGAGGAGTCTATAACATGACTATGAAGCACATTGACGAGTACAGGGACGCGGAACTCTCCCGCAAGATGGTTGATAAGATCAAGACAATAAGCCGGAAAAAGGTCCGCTTGATGGGGGTGTGCGGGACCCATACCATGGCCATTTTTCGGAGCGGGATCAAGGCGCTCCTCCCGGAGACCATTACGCTCCTTTCCGGGCCGGGCTGCCCTGTATGCGTAACCGCTCAGCGAGAAATCGACGCCTTTATCAAGCTGGCCGGGATACAAAATGTCATAGTGGCCACCTTTGGAGACCTTTTAAGGGTCCCCGGCGCCCATTCATCATTACAAAAAGAACGGGCTGAGGGCAAAGAGGTTCGGATTGTTTATTCGGCATTTGATGCCCTTGAACTTGCCCGGAAAAATCCCCAAAAAGAGGTGGTCTTCCTTGGCGTGGGGTTTGAAACCACTGCCCCCACAATTGCCGCCTCACTAATAGAGGCAGAAAAAAGAAATTTAAAAAATTTTTGCGTACTTTCCGCTCATAAACTGGTCCCGCCAGCGCTGACTGTCCTCATGAAAGCAGAGGGTGTAAAGATAGACGGTTTTATCTGCCCCGGCCATGTCTCTGTAATAATCGGGAGCGGAGCATATCTGCCAGTGGTTGAAAAGTACCATATCCCCTGCGTGGTCTCCGGCTTTGAACCTGCGGATATCCTGCAAGCCATCTACATGCTGGTAAAACAGCTTGAGGCCGGAGACGCAAAACTCGAAAATGAATACGGCCGGGCAGTAACTTTTGAAGGGAATGAAAAGGCGCGACAAATCATGTACCAGGTATTTGAGCCGGCCGATGCTCCCTGGCGCGGGATCGGGACGATCCCGGGAAGCGGGCTGAAGATCCGAAAGGAGTTTGATTCCTTTAATGCAAAGAAAAAATTTGATCTTTCAGTCCCTGATTCAAAAGAGCCAAAAGGGTGTGCATGCGGCGAGATACTCATGGGGCTGAAGACCCCGCCAGAGTGCCCCCTTTATAAAAAGGTCTGCACGCCGGGCCATCCCGTGAGCCCCTGCATGGTGTCAACCGAAGGCACATGTGCGGCCTACTATAAGTATCATACATGAAAGAGGCTATCATGAAAGCAGAAAAAATTCTTCTCGATCACGAAAGCGGAGGGAAGGCATCTCATCGGCTGATTGCCGATCTTCTGGTCCCTGCCCTATCAGAAAGCATATGAATATTAAAATAGCCCTATAACAATTACGCCATGTTATCAATTCATGAATGGAACACTAACATGTGCAATCAGCTGAATGCCGTCATTGGACTGTTGATAACAAATGATTGACGAGTTAACGTAGGTTGGATATAAGTTGTCTAAAGGAACAGTCTTAACTCCTCGTCAGTCTCAAACTATAATTCTGCCATGCCAAAGATACGAATACTTCCTGAAAACCTTTCCAATAAAATAGCAGCGGGAGAGGTGGTGGAGCGGCCTGCCTCTGTGGTCAAGGAGCTCTTAGAAAATGCCATTGATGCGGAAAGCACTAAGATCGTCATTGAGATAGAGGCAGGAGGGCGTAAACTGATCCGGGTCTCTGACAATGGGCTTGGAATGACCCACGACGATGCGCTCCTTTCCTTGGAACGGTATGCCACGAGCAAGATCTGGCGGGATGAAGATCTGTTCGCCATAGAGACCCTCGGGTTTAGAGGGGAAGCGATCCCGAGTATCGCTTCGGTTTCCCGGATGGAAATGGTCACCCGAACCAATGAAAACGATGCAGCGACTCGAATTGCGATTTCCGGAGGAAAGATCAAACAGGTTTCCGAGATTGGAGCGCCTGTCGGAACCATGATTACTGTAAAGGATCTCTTTTTTAACGTCCCCGCACGGCGCAAGTTTTTAAAGACTGTCCCAACCGAGATGGGACATATCACCGATTGTGTCACCCGAACCGCTCTGGTCTATCCGAACATCCATTTTAAATTAATCAACAATCACAAGACCATAGGAAATTGGACAGCCACACCCGACATCTCCCACAGGGTAATCGATATCTTGGGCCGCGATTTATGGGGAAAGATGTGCGAAATAGATTATGAGAGCCATAACGTACAATTGCGCGGGTTTGCGGCAGCGCCCGATGCCTCGCGCACTACAAAACGCGGCCTTTATGTGTACGTAAACGGCCGCTTTATCCGGGATCGTGTGATCGATCACGCTGTTATGGAGGCATATCACGGCAGGCTGATGAAAGGGGTCTTTCCCGTAGCAGTACTTTTTGTGAGGGTCCCTCCGGCGATGATTGACGTAAATGTACACCCCGCTAAAAACGCGGTCCGGTTTGCGGCACAAAAACAGGTCCATGACGGAGTGGTTACAGGGATCATCTCTGCCCTGAAATCGTTGGACCGTCCCGGTGCAATTAAAAAATCGGCGCCGAGCATCTTAGAAAGGTCTGTTGCACCGCTCCCTTCTTATTCGCGTACCGCCTCGCTGTTTGATCAGTCTATACATAAGACTATCGCACCATCATCGATTGCGGTTGTAAAGGAGCCTGAACCAGCGCCTTATGCAGGACCAGGCGAGGAAGTCGACTTCGCCATAGCAGCTATGGCTGCGACGGCTGAATCGGCAGAGGCGCCGCTCTCACAAAAAAAAGGATTTGCCACTCTCAGGCTAATAGGACAGATTCATAATTCCTATATTGTGTGCGAATCCCGGCAGGGGTTTATCATAATCGATCAGCATGCGGCCCACGAACGGATTCTGTTTGAAAAAATAAGATCTTCTTACAGCCGATCCAATACCGCCTCACAAAGGCTTTTGATACCGGAACCCCTGGAGCTTGGTTACAGAGAAATTCCCGTCATTGAAAGACTTTTGGCGGACTTTTCAAAAATGGGGATAGAGATTGAGCCGTTCGGGGGACGAACCTACATGATTAAATCGGTTCCGGAACCTCTCACAGGAAAATCCCTTGCGCCGCTGATTATGGAGATTGTGGAAACGGTGATTGAAACAGGCTCTTCCAAAGGGATGGAAAAGGCCCTGGATACTTGTTTCGCGGTGATGGCCTGCCATGGAGCCATAAGGGCGAATCAAGCGCTTACCGTCGAGGAAATGGAAGCTCTTCTCAGACAATTAGATGAGCTGAACTTCCCCGCGCACTGTCCTCACGGCCGCCCCACCTGGGTGGAGTGGACGACAAGGGATATTGAAAAGGCGTTTAAGAGGGTGGTGTAAAAGGGAACTTATGATTTTCATAATTCAGTTTCATCTTCTATGACCTTCCAGTAACCGCCTTTGTCTGGCCCGACTCTTTTCAATCGGCCTTTTTTCTTTAAATTTGAAATATGTTTTTCCACCGCTCTTTGTGAAATGCCAATAATCTTTGATAGTTCTCTTGCACTAATGTCTTTGTTTTCTTTAATCAAGATTAAAATCTTCTCCGTACTTTTCTCCGCACCTTTCTCCGTACTTTCTCCGATTTGCTGCATTCGTGGCCGTTTAAAAATAATAGTAAACCAATTTTCATCTATATCGAACTCGGGAGCTTTTAAATCATACTCTTTCATTGCATTTTTCATTCTTACAATGCCTGAGCCAACTTTTTCAACTAATTCCATCCCCAAACTCTCAATCGCCCTCTTTATCACACCCTCCCAAAATCATCCTCAAACCGCTCAATATCATCTTCACCAAAATAATCCCCCTGTTGGATCTCGATAAACACCACCTCTTCTTGGCCGGGGTTTGCGATCCGGTGGGTTCCTCCGCGGGGAATGTCAACAGACTCTCCCTTTCCAAGGGGAATCTCCTGGTCATCAAGGGTTACCACGGCATTCCCTTTGATAATATGCCAATGCTCGCTTCTTTTCTGATGGCGTTGGAGGGAAAGCCTTTTGCCCGGATAA
>DAOVGD010000073.1 GCA_030672555.1 Desulfobacterales bacterium | reverse complement strand
GGTTCGATACAGTAGGTACTGGAAAAACTTTCATCGGACATAACCTTTCTGAATCTGTCAAGGTCATAACAGGCCGTATAGAATATTTCCTGTTGCTTCTTACTCAATGTATGCCGGCTGGAACGGTTTTTGGCGGATATGACCTCCATTAGGAGGTCGTTCATTTGATTATAGGTATCGATTTCCTGGTCTTTGGTCCAATCTTTTGCCTTCCATTCTCTCCCCTCGTTAAAACCAAGGCAGTGCGGCTCTCTAACAAGGAGGAAAAATTCCTCCTGTGTTTGTGTATCTCCTCTTTTTACCGCGACCCTCCCCAAGGGATAGCTGCGACAGGCGCCCGGCCTGTCAGTGTATACACTACATCCTTCTGGTGTTACAAAAGAGCAATTTCGTTTTGCATTATTTGCCATCTTAAGGTTAACAATAGGGAGCCCGGACTGTGGTCCTATATGGGAGGTCGTATATTTTGCGAGGAATTCCCCGGAAGAGAGCCCCAATCGCAGTTTGAGTCGAATAATATCGTAGGGTGTAAGAACAATATCAAGATCACGGCAACAGTGGGTGAAACACTTAACGCCTTTATGGCACAAAAAAGTAAAAGTATCATCAGCTGTTAGTCTTTGCAGTTTTTCCATTTTTTTTCATTGATGCCTCAGAATTTAATTGTATTTTGGTATGATTCAAGCTATGTTATATTTACTTTCTGAACACCGATGTGTGTATCACTTTGAACCATAATGTCAATATATTTCCATTCCTTTCCTTTCCAAAAATGCCTTGACAAGCCTATTTGGCAATGTTATAAGGAACATCCTATTTCATAGTATTTAAAGGCATCTATATTGATTTGCAAAATAAATTAATACCTTGCAATGCTTTTTTCTTTACCACAGTTTTGTGAAATTTTTTTCAATAGGTTCATTTAATATATTCACCATATATTCACCCGAGAAATTAAGAAGATTAATACTTTTGGGGTACGAGGTAAGACTTTACTTTGAAGGGGGGTGGGAAAGGCTACGCTAAGTTAGGTAATAAATTTTGGAATAAATTTTGGTAGGATAGTAGATTTTTTTAAGTTCTTTTGAAAGTAAAATTTTAGGAGGTAAGTTTATGCCAAGCTTTGTAATTGATGAAAAATGTGACGGCTGCAAGGGCGGGGACAAAACTGCTTGCATGTACATATGCCCCAATGACCTGATGGTATTGGATGCCAATGCGATGAAGGCTTATAATCAAGAGCCTGATGCCTGCTGGGAGTGCTATTCTTGCGTAAAGATTTGCCCGCAGGGCGCCATCGAGATTAGAGGTTATTCGGATTTTGTGCCTCTGGGCGGCAGCGTTGTTCCTATGAGAAGTTCAGATTCTATTATGTGGACAATCAAATTCAGAAACGGGACCCTCAAACGCTTTAAGTTCCCCATCCGGACTACGGCAGAAGGCGCTGCCAATGCTTATGAAGATGCAAGGGGTAAGGACCTCGACAGTGAATTGCTGTTCAATGAAGAGGCTGAGGGCTATACGCTTGTGACCCCGTAGTCAGGCGAACAACAACGGACAAGGACATAACATTTAAGAATATAAGAATTTTTTAAGGAGGGTAAGTTATGGCAATACCGAATAAACCTATGGGTGAGCTTCCTGCGGTAGCAAATCCTGAAATTGTAGAAAAGGAAGTCGATTATCTGATTGTCGGTGGTGGTATGGCTGCCTGCGGGACCGCGTTTGAGATGAAGAAATGGGCTCCGGACGCAAGCATCCTGCTGGTAGACAAGGCCGCAATGGAGAGAAGCGGCGCGGTCGCTCAGGGGCTTTCCGCTATTAATACCTATCTTGGCGACAACGATCCTGCTGACTATGTCAGAATGGTCCGCAACGACCTTATGGGTGTTGTGCGCGAGGACCTTATTTACGACCTCGGCAGACACGTTGATGATTCCATAAGGCTTTTTGAAGAATGGGGCCTTCCTATCTGGAAAGTGAAAGGCGATGAAGGAAAGTCCATAAAGGACGGCGGCCAGCCGGTGCGCACCGGTAAGTGGCAGATCATGATCAACGGCGAATCTTAC
This sequence comes from Desulfobacterales bacterium, assembly GCA_030672555.1. Lineage (GTDB taxonomy): Bacteria > Desulfobacterota > Desulfobacteria > Desulfobacterales. Next base: position 6,636 of record DAOVGD010000073.1, on the reverse strand, counting down.
AAGTGCATCGTGGCCGAAGCTGCCAAAAAGGCGCTTGGCGAAGAGAACATCCTTGAGAGAGTATTTATCGTAAAACTCCTTCTCGATGCCAACAAGGAAAACACGATCGCCGGCGCTGTTGGGTTCAGCACACGTGAAAACAAAGTATATGTAATCAAGTGCAAAACCATGATGGTTGCCGCCGGTGGCGCGGTTAATGTTTACCGTCCGCGTTCTACCGGTGAAGGCAAGGGTCGCGCATGGTATCCGATCTGGAATTCCGGTTCCACCTATACCATGTGTATGGAGGTTGGCGCTGAGATGACCATGATGGAGAACCGCTTCACGCCGTCTCGATTCAAAGATGGTTATGGCCCGGTTGGCGCATGGTTCCTCCTGTTCAAGGCCAAGGTTTCGAACGGTCTGGGTGAAAGCTATGTGGGCACAGACAGAGCAAATGCGGAACTGGCTAAGTATGAGCCGTATGGAAGCTCTGCTGTAACACCTACCTGTCTCCGCAACCATCTCATGCTCTTTGAGATGAAAGAAGGCCGCGGTCCTATCATGATGGATACCCCTACGGCCTTGGCAAACCTGGCAAAGGATATGGACAAGAAGCAGATGAAGCACCTTGAAGCCGAGGCATGGGAAGACTTTCTCGACATGTCGGTTGGTCAGGCAGGCCTCTGGGCTGGTACGAACACCGAACCGGAAAAGAAATCTTCCGAGATTATGCCTACTGAGCCGTATCTCCTTGGTTCCCATTCCGGCTGCTGCGGTATCTGGGTCAGCGGTCCTAATGAGGACTGGGTGCCTGCTGAGTACAAATGGGGCTACAACCGTATGACAACCGTAAACGGCCTGTTTACGTCTGGTGACGGTGTTGGCGCCTCCGGTCATAAGTTTTCTTCAGGTTCCCATGCTGAAGGGCGTATGGCGGCAAAGGCGATGGTCAGGTATGTCCGCGACCATGCTGACCTTGCCCCGGCCCTGAAGCAGAGCGCTCAGGAACTGGCGGACATAGTATATAAGCCGGTAAAACACTATCTGGAGCACGCCAAGTACACCACGGATGTTCGCGTCAACCCGAATTACATCAAGCCGGATGGACTGAGCATGCGTCTGATGAAGCTTACCGACGAATACGGCGCAGGCCAGACAGTATACTATATGACCAGCGGCGCGCTTCTTAAGATCTGTCTGGACGGCCTGAAGGTGCTGCGCGAAGATGCTGAGAAGATGGCTGCCGGCGACCTCCATGAGTTGATGAGGGCCTGGGAGATGTATCACCGCATCTGGACGGCTGAGATGCACGTAGGACATATTAACTACAGACAAGAATCCAGGTATCCTGGCTTCTACTATCGTTCCGACCACCCGACGGTCGACGAGGAGAACTGGAAGTGCTTTGTTAATTCCAAGTTCAATCCGGAAACCCAAGAGCTGGAATTCAAGAAGGTCGAACTGAAGCAGATTATCCCAGCGTAAGGAAATTATCTGCTTTTATTCTTCAATGAGAAAACCTCCGGACGCTCAAAAGCGTCCGGAGGTTTTTATTACTTTCTTTTTTTGAAGGAAGCAGTGTGTAGTTGCCACTGCTCGACACCCCCTGATCGCAGTGTTCTGTAAGATGGTTACCCCGCGGTAGCTATGCTATAGACCACTGCAACCATTTGGACATAAAAAACTAACCACGGAGGACTGGCATGGCAGACGAAAAAGGTATGACTTCGGGGAGCATCCTGGTCGTTGGAGGCGGGATCAGCGGTTTGACCACGGCCCTTGAAGCGGCAGAAGTAGGATATGAGGTGTATTTGGTTGAAAAGAATCCGTATCTTGGTGGAAGGGTTGCCCAGTTGAATAAATACTTTCCCAAGCTGTGCCCTCCAAGTTGCGGGCTTGAGATTAATTTTAAGAGGATTAAAAACAACAGGAAAATCAAATTTTATACTTTGTGCGAAGTTGAAAAGATTTCGGGGAGCCCGGGCAATTATGATGTCACCGTCAAACAGAATCCCCGGTACGTGAACGCTAATTGTACGGCCTGCAACGATTGCGTGGATGCATGCCCGGTCGAAAGGGAGAGTGAATTCGATCTTGGGATGGGAAAGACAAAGGCGATTTACAGGCCTCATGAGATGTCATTCCCGATGAAATATGTCATTGACGGCTCTGTCTGTAAAAAGGATGAATGTGCAAAATGTGTCGATGCTTGTAGCTATAATGCCATTGATTTGAGCATGGGGCCGAAAACGTTTGACCTGAAGGTTGGTTCTGTTGTGATCGCAACGGGCTGGAAGCCGTATGATGCTACAAAATTAGACAAGCTCGGATTTGGACAGCTTAAGAACGTAATAACCAACATGATGATGGAAAGGTTGGCCGCGCCCAATGGACCTACCAAGGGCAAGATAGCACGCCCGTCAGGAGGGGGGATATCAAGTGTTGCCTTTGCTCAATGCGCCGGCTCCAGAGATGAAAATCATCTTCCGTATTGTTCATATGTCTGCTGTATGGCCTCGTTGAAGCAGGCCACCTATATCAGGGAACAGTATCCTGACGCAAAGATATATATCTTTTATATTGATATTCGGTCGCCTGGTGATCGGTATGAAAAGTTTTACAAAAAGGTCAAGGAGGACAAGAATATCTTTTTCATTAAAGGAAAGGTGGCTGAGATCGAGGAAGGTTCGACAGGTGTGATAATTATTGCAGAAAATGCATTGACAGGGGAAAAGATGCGGCAGGAAGTTGATATGGCAGTGCTTGCTACCGGTATGATGCCTACAGGAGCAGAGACAAAGATTTCAGGTGATATAACTTATGATGAAAACGGATTTGTTATTGCTGATCTTGAAAAAGGCGGAATCTTCGCGGCCGGGTGTGCCAAGAAACCGGCTGATGTTATGGCGTCCGCACAAAATGCTACCGGAACAGCGCTTAAGGCCATTCAAACTTTGGTGAGGAGGTAACCAGATGGACAAGAAATACGGAGTATATATATGCACGGGCTGTGGGATCGGAGACGCCCTTGATATAGAGAGACTGTCTAAGCTGCCACAGAAGGAATACAATGTGGAGATCTGCAAGACGCACGGCTTTTGCTGCGGTCCGGAGGGAGTAGACCTGATAAAAAAGGACATTGAGGGAGAAGGTGTAAATACTATTATAGTGGCGGGATGCTCCCCTCGAGTCAATCAGGACGTGTTTGATTTTGGCCCGGATAAGATTGTTGAGAGAGTTAACCTGAGAGAACAGGTCGTTTGGTGTCAGGAACCGGCAAAACCGGAAGAGGGCGAAGGAGAAAAGCAAGAGTCAGAGGAAGAGCTTAAGGAAGGTGTTGACCTGCATATCCAGTTTCTCGCGGAAGATTACCTGCGCATGGGTATTGTAAAAGCGCAAAAGTCTGAGCTTCCCGAACCGTACCTCCTTGAGACCATAAGCAAGAAAATACTGGTCATGGGGGGTGGGATCAGCGGCCTGACAGCAGCTATTGAGGCTGCCGACGCAGGGTATGAAGTAACTATTGTGGAAAAAGAATCCTCTCTCGGCGGGTATGCAGCCAAGATGCGCAAACAAGTTCCTGTATCCTCACCGTTTACAGAGTTGGAATCCCCGTTTATTCAGGAGAAGATCAAGGCGGTTGAGTCACATCCGAAAATTGAAGTAAAGACCGATACCGTGGTTGCCAGGATTGCCGGTGAGCCCGGGGATTTTACAGTGACATTTAAAAAACCGGGTGAGAGTATTGAATTTGATGTGCCTCAGTTAGTTACCCAGACGCATGATGAAGAGGGCAAGGAACTCACCAAGGAGCAGATTGACGAAATATACAACGAGCTCAATAAAGGAAGGGCTGACATTCTTACGTTCGATCCAAACGGAGAAAAATTTGGCGCTGTTGTGCTGGCCACCGGATGGCGGCCTTACGATGCATCCGAGTTTGAAAACCTCGGGTTCGGGAAGTACAAGAATGTTATCACCAATGTTATGATGGAAGAACTCGCCGCAAAAGGACGGATCGCCCGGCCTTCTGACGGCAAAGAGATTAAGAGTGTAGTCTTTATTCAAAATCCAAGCAACGATGATGATAGCGACTTCCCCTTTGCATCTTCGGTCACGAGCCTTGTGGCCTTGAAGCAGGCAAAATATGTCCGGGAAGACAGCTCTGACGCAAAGGCCTATATTGTGTATCAGCACATGAGGACTCCCGGTCTTTATGAGAACTTTTACAAGAGTATGCAGCAGGATGACGGGATATTCCTCACAAAGGGCAACATTACCTCTATTACGGAAGAGAGTGACGGAAGCCTTGCGGTGGAGGTAGACGACAATCTGCTGGGCGAAAAGATAAGAATAAACGTTGACATGGCAGTGTTGGCCACAGGTATGGTGCCGACGACAAGAGACGACGCGGTTGTAAACCTGGCATATCGTCAGGGACCGGGCTTCCGTGATATCGACCTGTTTGACGGATATGCTGATTCAAACTTTATCTGCTTTCCGTATGAAACACAAAGAACAGGGATCTATGCCGCGGGCTGTGTGCGGCAGACTCTTACAATGGCCGAATGTATTGATGACGCTACAGGGTCGGCGCTCAAGGCAATTCAGTGTCTGGAGTCGGTAAACAGAGGGGTGGCGGTACATCCCAGGTCGGGTGATATGACCTTTCCCGACTTTTTCTTCCAGAGATGTACACAATGCAAACGGTGCACGGAAGAGTGCCCCTTTGGCGCGCTTGATGATGATGAAAAGGGCACCCCGAAACCGAACCCAACGCGATGCCGAAGGTGTGGTACCTGTATGGGGGCGTGCCCGGAACGAATTATCGGCTTTGCTGATTATAATGTTGATATGATAGGGTCAATGATCAAGGCGATAGAGGTGCCGACTGAAGATGACTACGATCCGGTGCCGCTCAGGGTGGTCGTGTTTGTGTGTGAAAACGACGCCTATCCTGCTATAGATATGGCAGGTATGAATCGCCTGAAGTATTCACCTATGGTGCGTTTTATACCGGTAAGATGCCTGGGATCGGTGAACACCGTTTGGATCAAAGATGCCCTGTCGAGCGGTCTTGACGGTATTCTTCTATTGGGATGTCAATACGGTGATGACTATCAGTGCCATTTTGTCAAAGGGAGTGAACTCTGTGACCGGAGGATGGAGAACGTGGCTGAAACCCTGAAGAGTCTGGCTCTGGAGCCCGAAAGGGTCGAACTTCAGCAGGTTGCCATAACAGACTATGACAAGGTACCTGAGATAATAAATAAATTTATGGAAGCAATCGACGAGGTTGGTCCTAATCCGTTCAAAGGTTTCTAAGGAGGTATGAATATGGCGGAAGAGTCTGTAAAAACAGTGACAACAGTGGAACCTGATCTTGACTTTATCAAAAAGCTGAGAGAGTCAGGAGGGGATACCCTGAAAAAGTGCATGCAGTGTGCGAACTGTTCAGTTGCCTGCCCCCTGGCCCCTGATTCGAAGCCCTTCCCGAGGAAAGAGATGATATGGGCGCAGTGGGGCATGAAAGACAAGCTGATCGCTAATCCGGATATCTGGCTGTGCCATCAATGCAATGACTGTTCCCTTTATTGTCCCAGAGGGGCAAAGCCAGGGGATGTATTAGCGGCAATCAGGAACATGGCTATTCAGGAGAATGCATTTCCGAAGTTCCTCGGCAATATAGTGGCGGAGAAAAAATACCTTCCCCTGCTCTTTGCTGTGCCGGCGGTGTTGTTGCTTTTGATCCTGGGCGCTATCGGCCACCTTAAGATCCCGGCAGGAGAGGTAGTTTATTCCAAGCTTCTTCCTATCTTCTATGTTGATAGTGTATTTTTGCCGACTGCCTTATTGATGGCGTTTTTTGCTTATAAAGGGATTATGCGGTTCTGGAAGGCGCTTGTGGAGGCTGAGGCCAAGAGCGGAACTAAGCGGTACTTGATGCCACCGCTCCCCAGTTTTATTAAAATGTATGTCCTGCCTGTAGTGTCCGATATCTTGACGCACGTAAGGTTTCAAAAGTGTGGCTCGAACAAGGATCGGTTTACTGCTCATCTTGGCGTATTTTATGGGTTTGTGGGTCTGTTCATTACAACCAATATTGTAATGATCGGGCACTACCTGTTCCATATGGATACACCCTTTTCGATTATAGGTCCTGTGAAAATCCTTGGAAACTTCAGCGCCATTATCCTGTTCATTGGGATGACTTTAATCATTCGAAACCGGCTGGCCGGCGCCGATGATCCGGGGGCGAGTGGAAGTAGCTACTTTGACTGGTCGCTGATCTGGGTCATTTATGCGGTTACTATAACCGGAATCTTGTCAGAGATGCTACGCCTGGCAGGCATAGCAGTGCTTGCATATCCGATGTATTTTGCACATCTGCTATGTGTGTTTTGCCTGTTTATTTATCTCCCCTATTCTAAGTTAGCTCATCTCCTTTACCGTACAACTGCTATGGTATATGCGAAATATACTGGGAGAGAATAACAGCGTATAATTTCCATTCTAGGAGGCTGTCCGAGAATTATGTCCGTAACGAAAAAGAGTGAGAACGAGACAAAATTTTCGCAAATTTGAGGAGAATAGCAGGCCTATTTGACGAAAACTTGCGGGAATTTGGGCCGTTTCTCACGCTTTTGCAGTAGG
>DAOVGD010000060.1 GCA_030672555.1 Desulfobacterales bacterium | reverse complement strand
TGGTGGGGTGATAGTCACAAACTGTTTTCATGTCTCTTCCGTTACATAAAATAGTAGAGGCATTTTAATAGCCGAGATTACACGGCTCTCTTTTTACACGAAATCGGTATAAAAAATAAAAAACTTTAGCGCGTTATCGATCACTTTTTATAGTGAACGGTTACGAATTTTTGACGGAATTTATACGATATCAGATTAGTTAATTTAACCTAAGTTGAGCGATTTTTGAGGAAGAGATGTGCCAATATCTTGATGTAGTCCCGCCTGGGCGGGACGAAAACCGCAGGCATACCCGTGGATATGTCGAGGATTTTCGTCCCGCTACAAGCGGGAATGCGCAAGAGATTGGTGCAGATCGAGTCAAAAATCGCTCAACTTAGGTTAAATATATTGCATTTTATAGATTAGATTAATATCTATATAATACAAGTCCATGCATATAGAATTTGATAGTTTCGTAAAAATAGACCTTTGTAGAATGCGACATTCCAACAAGCCTGGATTGGTTAAATTCGCTTAACATTAAAGTATCATGTACAGAATGCCGAAAGCAAAACGAAGGAGATGGAACATTTAAGGATCTAATGTTTTTAAATAAGGAGGAATGTATGAAGAGAATAAGTGTTATTTTACTAGTTTTGGGCTTACTATGTATTCCTTTTTCTGCTTACGCCCTTGAAGCAGGAGTTAGGGGATATTACTGGTTTCCGGAGTTAGACGGAGATGTTACGGTAGATGAGGGCGGTGTCCTCGGCACCAAAATAGATTTTGAAGATGATCTTGGAATGGATGATGAAGACTATCCTATAGTTGAGGCATTTGTGGGGCTCGGAGATCATCATTTCAGCGTATCTGCTATGCATATCGATTATTCCGGGTCAGAAACACTTTCAGATCCTATAACCTTCAAAGGCGAGACCTTTAGTGCAGATGTTAAGTCTTCTTTGAAATATGACATGATAGATGCCGAGTATCAGTACGACATCATTGACCTCGAAAATATCCTGGCAGGTTTTTCCATAGGTGTTATTGGCAAGGTAAAGTGGATTGATGGAGAAGTGGAAATCAAAGAGACCGCATCGGCGCTGTCCGAAAAGGAAACGTTTGCCGCGCCCATCCCTATGGTTGGTGTAGGGGTTCATGTGGGGCTTATTGCCGACATCTTAGAGGCTCGCGTAAAAGCAACCGGTATCGGCTATTCAGGGAACGCTCTTTATGATGTGATGGGCGACATCTCATTTACCCCGTTTCCGTTTGTTGATATTCACGGCGGGTATCGTATAATTCATCTTGATATAGATGTTGATGATGTGGAACTAAACTACGATATGTCCGGTCCATATGCAGCAGTGACTATCGGTTTTTAATTTCGTCGAGTAGTCAAGTAGTTGAGTAGTCGAGTAGTCAAGTGGTTGAGTAGTCGAGTGGTTGAATGGTCGAGTGGTTGAGCATAGTTTAAGGCTATGTAACGATGTAACTACTTGACAACTTGACCAATCGACTACTCGACCACTTAAGGTTACATACCATTTGGCCAAAGTTTGGGAATTATTCTGTTCATCTGCTTGGCGAAATTCCCGCGAGGATATTTTGCGAGCACAGGTCTCAATTGGTTGGTAGCATTTTTAACTTCATATTCAAATGAGAAGTTGCTCAAATATCTTACCTCAATGGAAAGCATTTTTTTCGAGACGTCCTGAATCCGGGTCACTACGTCCTTATAATTTGATTCTGCATTGACCATGTTCACAATGAGGTATGGATTAAAGCTTCTTAAGGCTTGATGAATAAGATTCAGATATTTTGGTTTTGAATCTTTGATGATCTTAATGAGTTCATGTATAGATGTGATCTCATTACCGCTTCCAGTATGGGTCGCCTCTTTTATTATTTCAGCCAGTTCAGTATCTTTTTGCTTATTCCATTGTGATTCAGAGCTGAAGATTCGATTTAGTTTACGGTACAAAGATACCTTAACAAAGTTATACGCTTCCAAATACGCAGCGGGCTCGCAGGTAGTGATCACTATTTGACAGTCAGCGGCAAGGAAAAAATCGAGTGTATTATAGGAGGTGTCTCCTCCAAGGTCCATTATAATATATTCTGTATCGATCTCTTTTATCGTTTTGAGCAACTTCAGCTTTCTCAAATAATTGATATTGCCTGAGCCCAGTTCGGATCCATCCCCGCCGATAAACAAAGGGCCGTATCGACTCTGTATGGTAATGTCGGACAATGACCGTGCCTTCTTGTTCAAGAAGTCGTTGATGGTCTTACGAATAGAAGTCTCACCTAAGTACAGGTGAAGATTAGCGCCCCCCAGGTCCAGATCGATTAATGTGGTTGATTTGCCAAGAGAAGAGAGTAATATCCCGAGATTGGATACAAACATGCTCTTCCCTATCCCTCCTTTTGCTCCTCCTACCGCGATGATTTTCGGATAATCTTTTTTGAGAGTGCCGGCCTGGGCGTATTCTTCTTGGCTGAGATAATTCTTTACGACGTTATAAGAGTCGTTTATTTTTATAAAGCGTTCCTGACGCCTTGTGAGCATTTCTGGTGCGTCACTATTATTAAGGTCAGGGTGATATTGTTTTGCTTTTTTTCTAAAAGCACTTCTTAAAGATTCAAGTCTTAGGTTTTGGATAAATTGATTATTCTTCGCTAATTCAGGAGAAAACAAGTAGGCACAGGCATATCTGATTTGAGAAATCTCCTTTGAAGATAATTCTTGTAACGCAATCATAGAAAAATAACCTTATGTTATTTTGATGTTTTTATTGTTCGGCAAGAACCGACATCTATATATCTAATCGTGTGATGGGGGTGATTTGTTTAGGGAAAAATGGAGGGATCAAGATCATGTTTTTGCTCTAAAAAAGGTTCCTCTTTCCTTCCTCTCAGTCTCTATCCTTTCTGTTTCTATCAACGTGTGGATGTATTTGTTGAGTTCATTAATATGGAGCCCGAGTATCTCGGATAGATCCTGCACCGTGCAAGGACGTCTTTTAATTGTCCTCAAGATGGTATCGGCAATATCCTTATTATATGCGGCTACCTTTTTCCCGGGCTGGAACTTGGCGATAATTTCCACCTTATCAGTTCCAAGATATGACACAATCGTTTCCAATTCCTTCTGGCTTGCAGGAGTTACCCAATCTTCTGTCCCGGGCCGGTCGAGCGTGTTTAATTGCACCTTGTCGGGCTGTATCTTTTCAATGGCTTCCTTTAATGCCTTAAGTTCTGACTCTGTATTATTTAATCCCGGAACTATAAAAATTTCGAGCCAGATCTGGCCGGGATATTCTTTGCGCAGGCTTACAAGCCCCTCGATTATGTTTTGAGGGTTCAATTGGGGGGAAGGGCGGTTGATTTTCCGGAATGCTGTATCAGACACGGCATCGAGCGAAGGGATGATTAGATCGACCGATCTCACCTCTTTGCGCAGATCTTTAAGGTGAAAAAGGCTCCCATTGGTGAGCAGGCAGATTTTATAGTTTGGATATTCGGTTTTTAAAAAATCGGTTATCTTTCCGATGCCGGAATAGAGGGTCGGTTCGCCTGAACCGGAAAAGGTGATAAAATCGAGTGCCGGCTTCTGGTCAAGATAGTCTTTAAGTTCAGCTATGACTTCTTTTAATGGGACATACTCTTTTCTATCTGTGGTCAGGTGTGTTGTTTTTCCGCACTCACAATAGATGCAATTGTATGTGCATGTCTTAAACGGCACCAGATCCACACCAAGTGACATTCCCAGTCGTCTTGAAGGAACGGGACCAAAAAGGTATTTGTAGTTCATGGTAATTGAGCCTTTTCTCTTATGTAAAAATATATTTCTTATACTATAGATCTGGAATGATAACAATCCATTTATCTGAAATATCTTGCCATTTAGGCGGTTGTATGGCATAGAAACTGACAACTGACACTAAGGAGTGGTTTGAATGCACGAACGATATGAACCAGAAGCTATAGAGTTGAAATGGGAAAAGATCTGGGAAGAGACAGAGCTGTTTAAAGTAAGCGAGGACCAGAATAAGAAAAAATATTATCTGCTGGAGATGTTCCCTTATCCGTCCGGAAAGATTCATATGGGGCATGTGCGCAACTATACGATTGGCGATGTGATAGCTCGCTATAAACGAATGCGGGGCTTTAACGTACTGCATCCAATGGGATGGGACGCCTTTGGTATGCCGGCAGAAAATGCGGCAATTGCCAACAAGACCCATCCAGCGGCCTGGACTTATGAAAATATCGATGCCATGAAGACCCAACTCAAACGAATGGGATTCAGCTACGATTGGGAACGGGAGATTGCTACGTGCCATCCTGAGTATTACCGATGGGAACAATGGTTGTTCCTGAAGATGTTAGAAAGAGGGATGGTCTATCGGAAAAAATCTTTTGTAAACTGGTGTGAGAATTGCCGGACCGTGCTTGCCAACGAGCAAGTGGAGGCTGGATTGTGCTGGCGGTGTGATGGCGAGGTTGTCCAAAAAGAACTGGATCAATGGTTCTTTAAGATCACCGATTATGCCGACGAACTCCTTGAATACTGCGATAAACTGCCAGGTTGGCCTGAAAAGGTCACTACTATGCAGAAGAACTGGATCGGGAAGAGTTACGGCGCAGAGATTCGATTTCCTCTGGAAAAGGGGGAAGGCGCGATTACGGTTTTTACCACGCGTGCGGATACGCTTTTTGGGGCAACTTTTATGAGCCTGGCGCCGGAACATCCTTTGGTGTTGGAATTTCCAAAAGCAACAGAGCAGGAAGGCCTCATCCAGGAGTTTGTAAAACGAATGCGGCATCAGGACAAGGCAAAAAGGATCGCAGAAGACTATGAAAAAGAGGGGATTTTTACCGGGGCGTATTGTATCAACCCTGTTACAGGATGGAAGATGCCGATTTTTGCGGCAAACTTTGCCTTGATGGAGTACGGTACCGGCGCGGTTATGGCGGTTCCGGCTCATGACCAGCGTGACTTTGAGTTTGCAAAGAAATATGGCTTAGATATCGTGGTAGTTATTCAGCCGGTGGGTGAGGACCTTGACCCCGCTACCATGACCGAGGCATATGTGAATCGTGGAAACCTTGTGAATTCCGGAAAGTTTGACGGTATGGACAATATCGAAGCGCAGGAAGCTATTGCCGCGTATCTGGAAGAGGAAGGAAAAGGAAAAAAATCGGTCAATTTCAGGCTCAGGGACTGGGGGATTTCTCGCCAGCGATACTGGGGTGCTCCAATCCCGGTGGTTTATTGTGAAGAGTGCGGTGTGGTCCCTGTGCCGGAAGAAACCCTTCCGATTGTTCTTCCGGAAGAAGTAGAATTCGGAGGAGACGGTAGATCTCCACTGCCGGACCTCGACTATTTTACAAAAACATCGTGTCCAAAGTGTGGCAAGCCCGATGCCAGAAGAGAAACCGATACAATGGATACCTTTGTTGAGTCTTCCTGGTATTTTGAGCGATATTGCAGTCCCCATTACGACAAGGGTATGTTTGCCCCCAGGAATGTTGAATACTGGATGCCTGTAGATCAATATATCGGGGGGATTGAGCATGCCATATTGCATCTTCTCTATGCCCGCTACTTTACACGAGTTCTTAGGGATATGGGGTTGGCGGAATGTTCAGAGCCATTTGATCGATTACTCACCCAGGGGATGGTATGCAAGGAGACGCTCAAGTGCCCGGAGCACGGCTTTATCTTTCCGGATGAGGTGTCCGGGGCGGACAACAATCGTACCTGTAAGTTGTGTGGAAAGAAAGTCACGGTTGGCCGGATCGAGAAGATGTCAAAGTCCAAGAAGAATGTTGTTGATCCCAATTTCTTGATCAAAAAGTATGGGGCTGATACCCTGCGCCTTTTCTGCCTTTTTGCCGCACCCCCTGAACGGGACCTTGACTGGAGCGACCAGGGCGTCGAGGGCGCGTACAGGTTCTTGAATCGGGTATGGCGGCTTGTGGCTGATTATGCAGAATCTGTTAAGGGGATCGCCCCCTTTGACGGGAAAGAATCGCTAACTGAAGATCTGAATAGTATCTATAAAAAAACACACCAGACAATAAAGGGTGTCACAAGGGATATTGATCCAAGATTTCATTTCAATACAGCAATCAGCAGCATAATGGAATTAGTAAATACTATTTACGGAGTAAAGGACCGGCTAAAGACCGATACTACCACACATTCAGTAATGCGGTTTGCACTCGAAGCCCTTGTAATTCTTATTTCACCTTTTGTCCCACATATTGCTGATGAACTGTGGGAGGCTCTGGGTCACACTGGTAGTGTATTGTCCGTTCCCTGGCCTGAATATCGAGAAGATGCAATAAAAGAAGAAGAACTTCTAATTATAGTACAGGTAAACGGAAAGGTACGAAGCAGGTTTACTGTCGGTGCAGA
>DAOVGD010000190.1 GCA_030672555.1 Desulfobacterales bacterium | reverse complement strand
GCCTTTTCCTCTATATAATCAAGCTCTTCTCCTTGACCTATGTCAGCAGAAAAGGTGATCACAGAACAGTCATACGTCTCCTTAAGCCAGGCTAATATAACAGATGTATCAAGACCTCCTGAATAGGCCAGGACTACTTTTCTTATCCTACCTGTCAAAAGAATCCTCCGTCATCAATGTCGAAAAATCCGAAATTCGAATATCGAAATTCGAAACAAATTCTAAATTTAAATATCAAATGTTCAAAACGCTCTTCAAGCTTACGCAGTACCGTATTTATAATGAACGAAGGGCACGATGCTCCGAATCATGTCGTTTCGGATTTTGTGTTTTGGGTCATTTGAATTTGTTTCGAATTTCGTGCTTCGGATATCGAATTTTCATGCAATCTATTAAAAATACTAAACAAACTCAATCGTTACACGATACTAACTGCTCGTTACTCGTCAGACTGTTCAATCATCAATCGCTCAAGTATTGCTTTATGCATATGGAGTTTGTTTTCAGCCTGGTCCCACACAACAGACCTGGGGCCTTCCAAAACTTCATTTGTGATCTCCTCCTCACGGTGCGCAGGAAGACAGTGCATGATTAGTACGTCTTCTTTGGCTTTGGTGACCAGATTGCCATTGACCTGATAGGGCTGAAATATCTTTTTACGTGCCTCGTGTTCGCTCTCCTGCCCCATACTCGCCCAGACATCAGTATAAACAACATCTGCATCCTCGACTGCTTCAAAAGGATCGGAAAGCAGCGAGATAGTTCCCTTTCCATGATCTATCGCCTTTTGCAGAATGTCCTGGTTCGGTTCGTATCCTTCTGGCGTTGCAAGGACGAGATGAAGTCCTAAAATGGCGGCCGCATTGATCCACGAGTGGGCCACATTATTCCCATCACCTACCCAGGCAATCTTGAGGCCGGTCAGGGTTCCCTTCTTTTCCAAAATCGTCTGAAGATCGCTCAATATCTGACATGGATGATATGTGTCTGTAAGCCCGTTAATAACCGGAATCGAAGCATTCAGAGCTAATTCTTCTAAAAGCTCCTGTGAATACGTCCTTATCACAATCCCGTCGAGGTATCTTGAAAGGACACGAGCAGTGTCGGCAATCGGCTCATTACGGATCATCTGGGTTTCTTTTGCGCTTAAAAAAGTAACCCCGCCCCCCAACTGAATCATAGCCACTTCAAAAGAGACCCGTGTCCTGGTAGAAGGTTTCTCAAAGATAATCCCAAGGGTCTTCCCCTCCAAAGGTCGATACAGTACCCCCGAGGTATTGTTTTTATCAAATACCATGGCGCGCTCTATCAATTGCATAATCTCTTCAGGCTCCAGGTCCCAAAGCGTCAAAACATCCTTTTTCATAATTGACTTTGCTATTGCATCTCCTGTGTTTCTATAAGCTCGACAATCTTCAATCGACAATCTTCAATCTTCAATCTTCAATCCTACAGTATCCCGTCCAGTGTTTCTATGAGGCGATCAATAGGCTCTTTTTCGATAATCAAAGGAGGAATAAAACGAAGCACGTTTCCATGGGCACAATTTATTAAAAATCCCTTTTTCAGGCACTCCTGCACTATCGGTGCACCATCACGGTCGATCTCCGCACCGAGTAGCAGCCCTTTCCCGCGGACATCCTTTATACACTCATGATCGGCCTTTAATTGTAGTAGAGCGCCCTTAAAATAATCTCCTATCTCCTTACAATGTGAGATAAGACCTTCTTCTAAAGCGTTTGCCACCGCCAACGCCGCTGAGGAAACCAGTGGTGTCCCGCCAAAAGTAGATGCGTGCGAGCCAGGCGTAAAAGCGGCTGCCACATTCTCTTTGGCAAGCATGGCCCCCATTGGAAGTCCATTAGCCAAGGCCTTGGCAATTGTCATGATATCCGGTTCGATCTTGTAGTGCTCATAACCAAACAAAGCGCCAGTCCGTCCCATCCCGGTCTGAACCTCATCAAGGATCAGCAAGACCCCTTTTTCATCACATAGTTTTCTAAGGGCGGGAAGATAGTCATCTGATGGCATCCGAACCCCGCCCTCGCCCTGGATCGGTTCCAGCATAACCGCGCAGGTCGTATCATCGATCGCATTTCCTACCGCGTCAATATCGTTAAAAGGGACATAGGTGAACCCGGCCAACAAGGGATCGAATCCCCCATGGATTTTTGATTGCCCTGTGGCAGTGAGTGTTGCCATGGTCCTTCCGTGAAATGAGCCCTTCATAGTAATGATCTTGAATCGTCCGGAAACGCCACTATCCTTGAAAAACTTGCGAGCTAATTTGATGGCCGCCTCATTTGCCTCTGCCCCACTGTTGGCAAAAAAGACCTTATCCGCAAAAGAATGTTTCACCAGCCACTCTGCCAATTCTGTCTGAGGCTCGGTATAATAGAGATTTGACACATGGACTAATTTTTCGGCCTGAGTATGTACTGCCTGTGTAATACCCGGATGGGCGTGACCCAGGTTGCAAACCGCAATACCTGCAACAAAGTCTATGTATTCATTTCCCTCTGCGTCCCAAACAATGCATCCCTTACCACGAACTAAAACTATTGGAGTACGTGCATAAGTATGCGCAATGACGCGCTCTGATCTTTCCATTAAAGATTTCATGGTATGATTTCCGTCCCGATCCCCTTATCAGTAAATATCTCGAGCAAGACCGCATGGGGTATGCGTCCGTCGATGATATGTACCTTTTCCACGCCGTTTTCGATTGCCTCCCGGCTGCATTTTACCTTTGGAATCATTCCGTCTGAGACCACGTTATCCTTGAGCATCTTCGTGAGTCCTTTTAAATTAACCGACGAAACAACATCGCCTGAAGAATCTTTGATCCCTTCGACATCGGTCAAAAGAATCAACTTGACCGCCTTGAGTGCTACAGCTATTTTACTGGCCACCCAATCCGCATTGATGTTGTATGTCTCTCCTGACTCTCCAATACCAACCGGCGCAATCACCGGAATAAAATCACCCGCCTTTAAGGTATTAATAATTTCCGGATTAATGGCCACTACTTCACCAACCATACCAATATCAATAATTTCCGGGGGCTTATTTTCCACAGACGTCCTGACCACGTGAAGCTTTTTGGCCAAAACCAACCCACCGTCTTTGCCGCTCAGGCCAACTGCCTTTCCACCCTGTCTATTGATCTGTGCTACTATTGATTTATTTACTTTTCCGCCCAGGACCATCTCTACAACATCCATGGTCGGTTCATCTGTAACGCGCATCCCATCAACAAAGGAAGTGCCGATCCCCATTTTATCTAAAACAATTCCGATCTGCGGTCCTCCGCCGTGTACTACCACAGGATTTAACCCGATATATCTCGTCAGGGTGATATCTCTGGCAAAATCTTCCTTGAGTCGATCTTCAACCATGGCGTTGCCGCCATATTTTATGACAATCGTCTTGCCATAAAAACGACGGATGTACGGAAGAGATTCTATCAGAACATCTGCTATGGAATATTTGTCATTTGTCATTTGTCATTTGTCATTTGTCATTTGTCATTTGTCATTCGTCATTCGTTATTCGTCATTATCTTTACTTGCCGAGATCTTTCCGGTTCGACGATAATCCCTAAATCCCTAAATTCTGCAATCATAATATATACCTGCTTAGATCTTCGTCCTCTTTTATATCCTCAAGCATTTCATTTACGTAATCGGCATCAATGACTATCTCTCTCCCTTTTGCAAGATCCGGCGCTTCAAAGAGAATGTCATCCAACAATCTTTCCACAACTGTATGGAGTCGCCGCGCTCCTATATTTTCCGTACGCATGTTTACTTCCGCGGCAATATCTGCGATGGCCTCTACGGCTCCGTCTTGAAAACTAACCGGGACACCTTCTGTATCAAGAAGCGCTTTGTACTGGGTAATCAGCGCGTTTTTCGGTTCTGTTAATATCTTTATAAATTCTTCTTTGCCGAGTGAATTGAGTTCCACCCGAATCGGAAACCTCCCCTGCAGTTCCGGAATCATGTCAGAGGGCTTGCTCATATGAAACGCCCCTGACGCGATAAAAAGTATATGATCTGTCTTAACCATCCCGTACTTTGTATTCACCGTGCACCCTTCCACTACCGGCAACAGATCTCTTTGCACTCCCTCCCTGGAGACATCCGGCCCATGTCCTTCCTGTCTTGCACTCACCTTATCAATCTCGTCTAAGAAAATGATCCCTGTCTGTTCCGTTCTCGTAATGGCCCTCTTAACTACCGCATCCATATCAATGAGACGCTGGGCTTCCTCCTGAGCTAAAAGCTCAAGGGCCTCCGGCACTTTTACCTTCCGTTGTTTTGTCTTTTTTGGAAAAAGTCCTCCAAACATATCCTTTACATTAACATCCATCTCCTCAAGCCCAACGCTTGAGAATATCTCCACCACAGGTGCGACACGGTCCGCAACCTCCAGGTCCACATACCTACCGTCCAGTTTCCCCTCCCGAAGAAGTAAACGCAATTTTTCACGGGTGGAACTATCAGGAGTCTGCTCCTCTTTTTTTACGAGTTCGAGGGTCTTTTCAGGAGGTTCCACTTCTTCGATCGGTTCTTTTTCCTTTCGGGGCGGAAGCAAGATGTCCAACAACCGTTCTTCGGCAATTTTTTGGGCCTTTACCTTCACCCTTTCCTGTTCTTCCGCCTTTGTCATGTTAACCGCAAGTTCGGTAAGGTCCCGAATCATCGACTCTACATCACGGCCCACATATCCCACCTCAGTAAATTTGGACGCCTCTATTTTAAGAAAAGGAGACTCGGCCAATTTTGCAAGGCGCCTGGCAATCTCTGTCTTTCCTACCCCGGTTGGTCCGATCATAATAATATTCTTTGGAGCAATTTCATCTCGCAGATCTTCAGGCACCTGCTGCCGGCGCCAACGGTTTCTCAACGCAATCGCTACGGATCTCTTGGCATCTTTCTGGCCAATGATATATTTATCCAATTCGGAAACAATTTCCCGTGGTGTCAAGTTTTGCATATATTTAAACATTCCTCCAATATGAGGCTCTCCGAGAATTCTCGAACAGCCTCATAGTAATTAAAATTTGAAATTTAAACTTGATATGATAGCTTTGAACAGGTAAAAAAGTCAAGTAAAAAGGGATTTCTACGAACAACCTCTAAAGGACAACGGACAGGCAAAAAAATGTTCACCAATTTTATCTACTTTATCATAGTTATTCTTATCTATACCACCTTCGTCCCCCCGGAAAAGACTTATCTTGGGGGAGCTGAAACAGCAAGCGCTTTTGCCTTTAATCTCTTTTTATTCATAGCAATCAATTACTGTAGATACAAAGCCTTAACTCGAAAAGGATTGGAGCAGCCAGACAGTTCAGCGCTCCAACACCGCTACGATCTTCTCTTTACCCAACATGCCATCTTGGCAATCGCACTGTTTGCGGTAAATATCTATGTCTTGAATCTCAAAATTTTTCTAATCCGAATTCCGATATTTGCCCAAATTCCAACCGTGGCTGCTGTTTGCTTTTTATTCCTCTTTATCGGCTACTTAGCCATTATCTGGTGGTTTGCTTATGAGCCGTACCACGTCCTGTTTCGGACCGAATTAACCAGACAAGGATTTGTCACATCCCATATATCTTTCAATATTCCGATTGTCATACCATGGATATTGATTTCATTGGCCTCCGACATAATAGGCTATCTCCCTTTTGAGACCCCCAAAAAGTTATTATCCGCTCCGGAGGGACAGGTTATTCTGTTTTCTTTATTCCTGGGAGCTATGGCCGTGTATACACCGGCATTGGTCCAATTTTTCTGGAAATGTCGTCCCCTAAAAGGTCCGGTCAGAAATCGCATTGAAGCGCTTTGCAAAAAAGCCGGATTTACGGCCCGTAACATTATGATATGGCCTGTGTTTGAAGGGAAGATGCTGACCGCAGGGGTAATGGGTATAATAAAACGCTTCCGATATATTTTGATCACCAGGGGGCTTATCTCTGTATTGACCGACGAAGAACTTGATGCCGTGATAGCACATGAGATAGGTCATATTAAGAAAAAACACCTCCTATTTTACTTCGCCTTTCTTATCGGCTACATGATTCTTTCCTATGCATCGTTTGATATAATACTTTATCTCCTTTTATCCAGCGATTGGCTATATACGCTGCCAAAAACAATTCAAATTGAAGAATCCACTCTTGTGTCGATATTCTTTACCATTTCTCTCGCATTACTCCTTTTGATTTACTTCCGTTTTCTGTTTGGATACTTTATGCGTAATTGCGAACGACAGGCCGATCTGTACGCCTTCACTCTTCAGGGGCATCCATGGGCGCTGATCCGCTCCCTTGAAAAGATCTCCTTTTATACCGGCACTGCCAAGGATACCCCAAGCTGGCATCATTTCAGTATTCAAGAGAGGATCGATTATTTAAAGAAATGTGCCGCTGATAATCGATGGATTACACGACATGACCGTAAGCTCCGGAAAAGCATAATCTTCTTTTTCTGCGGATTATTAGTAGTAGGCTATTTTGGGTATGCGCTGAATTTCGGAGCCATGGGAAA
This sequence comes from Desulfobacterales bacterium, assembly GCA_030672555.1. GTDB lineage: Bacteria > Desulfobacterota > Desulfobacteria > Desulfobacterales. Next base: position 10,760 of record DAOVGD010000190.1, on the reverse strand, counting down.
AACTCTCAACGGACACTTCATAGAAACAGCAGTAAACCGTAAGCTCGAGAAAGACCCGAACAACCCCAATCTCTATCTGACGCTCGGATCACTCTATCATCAGAATAAAGAATACGAAAAAGCGATACATTCCTATGAAAAGACTTTGCAAATAGCCCCAGACCATCCCGAGGCGCTCAACAATCTCGCATGGCTCTACGCCACCTGTGAAGACGTTGAAAAAAGAGATTACTCCAAAGCACTAATCTACTCAATACAAGCAGCAAATTTGAAACAGACACCTTATATTCTCGACACATTGGCGGAAAGCTATTATGTAAACGGGTTATACAAACTGGCTATTGAAGCAGAAAAACGCGCGCTGGCAATGAATCCCGGCAATAGAAGATATTATGAGGAACAGTTGAAGAAATTTGAAAAAGGATTGGGGGATTTAGGGATTTAGGAATTGAGGGATTTAGGGATTTAGGGATTAAAAAGAGATTCATCCTTCAATTCGGAATTCCACAATTCCTTAATTCCTATAATCAGTGTCCATCCAGAAATGGTAGATTTTGTCACAAGACAAGGCCGCACAAAGGTTTTTACCGGAGGCGTAGCAGAGCTACGTCGAGGATAGAAACCTGCGGAGAACGCAGTATTGGGACAAAATATGCCGTTTCTGGATGGACACTATTTGATACAGACCTTCCGGACCTGTAACAGATCAGTATGGCCTGTAAAGATCTTTTCAATGCCGTCTTGTTTTAGAGTTGTCATGCCGTCGGCGATGGCCTGGTCACGAATTGTTTCCATCGTGGCCTTTTCCTGAATCAACTTTTTCATGGTATCGGTCCCCATCAATAGTTCATGTATCCCCATCCGTCCCCTGTAGCCGGTATTATTGCATTTGGAACATCCCTGAGGTTTATGTAGTTTTAGATACTTGGAATGGGGCATATTTACATTCTTATGGAATGCATCTTCGCCGTATTCACGAACTAATTCGTCATACTCTTCTTTTGAAGGATTGTACGCTTTCTTACAATCCGGGCAAAGGGTTCTCACCAAACGCTGGGCTAAAATCCCAAGAATGGCGTCGGCAAAATTAAAGGGGTCCATCCCCATATCAAGAAGTCTCGTTATACTTTCAGGGGCGCTATTGGTATGAAGCGTGGAGAACACAAGGTGTCCTGTCAAGGATGCTTCTATACCGATGTGGGTTGTCTCTTTGTCCCTCATCTCACCAACCATTATAACGTCCGGGTCGGCCCTTAAAAAGGCCCGCATGGCAGCCGCGAAATCAAACCCTATCTTTGGCTGAACCTGGACCTGCCTTAATCCTGCCTGTGTGATCTCTACAGGGTCTTCCGCCGTCCATATCTTACGATCGGGCTTGTTGATGTACCCCAACGCGGAATGAAGCGTGGTCGTCTTTCCGGAACCGGTCGGCCCGCATACAAAAATAATACCATACGGTTTGGTTACAACACTGATAAAGTTGTTATAGTTTGTTTTGGAAAATCCCATCTTATCCAGCGGAAGCGGCTCTCCTGCGGCTAAAATACGCATCACCACATCTTCAAGTCCGCCGGCAGTGGGGACGGTTGCCACACGAAGTTCGATATCTTTGCCGCCATATTTTTTGAATTTTATCTTTCCGTCCTGGGGCTTGCGACGCTCGGCAATATCAAGGTCAGCCATGATCTTGATTCGAGAAACAATAGCATTGCGGTAATTGTAAGGAACTGTTTGATATACCATGCAGGCGCCATCTACTCGGAATCTGATTTCTGTATTCTTTTTACCTGGATATGGTTCAATGTGAATATCTGAAGAGTCCCGGGCATACGCATCAAGAACAATTTTGTTTACTAACTGGACAATGACGCCGTCTTGCTCTGATATCGCTTCTTCCGCCTCTTCGATTGCCTCTTCTTCTGACTCTAACTTTACGAGGAGTTCGTCGATCGATCCCTGGTCCATTGAACCACTAGAAAAAAAGAGTCTGATATATTTCTGTATATCTTCTGTAAGAGCAACGTGAAACATAAGCCGTTGTCCTGCTGTAAAAAGCGATTTTATCGTATCAATCTTTTGGAGATGATAGGGATTGTCAATGGCGATAATTACAGTATTGTCTTCTTTGCGTAAGGGGACCCAATTGTTGTTTCGCAAAAAGTTAACCTTCATATTTGCCAAAAGCTCTCCGGGAATCGGGGTGCGATCATTGTATTCTTCAAATGGGACCTTATAGAAATGACTGAGAGATTTGCCAATGTCCGGTTTGGAGACCTTGTAATTTTTCATTAAAATTCTCTCCATGTCACATTTGAGTTTCCGGGCATCTGCAATGGCCTTGGAGAGTTCTTTTTCCGTAATAAGATGATTTTGCAGAAGATAATCGAACTTATTGGGACGGGCCTTGGCCATCCGTTTCTGATTAAAGATAGCGATACCGATGGTCTTGCCCATCTCCAGTAATGACTCGGCAACCTTTTGGCTGAATAGAATATCTGACTCGTCCTTTTTATTGATCGCCTGGATGGCTCCAAGGATATATTGATTGTGTACTATGGGGACTGCAAGGACCTGCTTTGTACGGTAACCGGTCTTTTGATCCCACGTATGGTCAAATTTCAAATTGGGGTCAATGGCGGCAAGCTCTTTTTTGTCGTAAGCGCTTTTAATATTGACCACTTTATTATAAGCGGCTGCATAGCCTGAAATACTGGAAGATGAAATCGGAACCCGTATTTCATTTACCTCATCTCCGGACATTACCCGGGACATTAGTTCTTTTTTGGCGCCGTCCACCACATATATCGTCAAACGATCAGCGCCAAAGAGATCCAGCATATCATTCTTGATATCGAGCAATATTTCATCAATGTTCTTAGCTGCATGGATTTTATTGGTTATCTCCTGACACCTTTTACTGTATTCTACCTCACGCTTTAGCGCTGAGACTTCGGATTCCTGACCTGGTTTAGTCCCTGCTTTTTTGGAGAAATCTACAACCGCCATATCTACCTCTTCTCCTTATTGTGAAAAAGGAGATAAATTTTTTTTATGCCCCCACCTATAAGCATAACAGAAAGAATATACAGCGCAATCTGTCGAAATGTGAGACCCTCGGCAACCGGAAAGACTATGTGGGTTTTGACAATAACAGCAATCCCCATCATAATTAGAAGAAGGCCCCAAACCAACTGAATAATCTTATTATGTTTCATGATATGATCTTATAGACTCTTCGGTCAAAAGTTAAAAAAATGTAATAGTCCATTTAGGAATTGAAGATTGTCGATTGAAGATTGATGATTGAACAGTCTTCCACCAATTTTCAATCGACAATCTTGATGAATTCGTAAAAAGTCCAACCTTCTGTCACTCCCGCGCAGGCGGGAGTCCAGAACCATCTGATATTACTGGATTCCCGCTTTCGCGGGAATGACGAAAAAGAGTGCCTGGCGACTTTTTACGAATTTGTCAATCTTCAATCGTCAATCTTCAATCGTCAATCTTCCCATGTCGTTTCCACCGCCTGGCAGCAACAATCATAGCAAAAAACAGAGTAAATATTACCCAGTCCCTTCCTATAAGGACAATCGCAAGCCACGGATATCCTTCGTAAGGACTGGCCAATTCTTTAATTAAGCTGTTTATAAATATCACTACCAAGACAGCTGGAATTACAAATTTAACCGCACAATCCCACAAAGAAGACAACTTCAACATACAAAATTTATTAAGGTATTCTCGTAACTTATACGCCTTATAAATCCAGGCGATTAAAATACACTCTAAAATCCCTCCTAAGACTAATCCATATTGCGTCAGAAAGTGGTCAACAATATCTATCCAGAAAAGCCCTCCTTGAGTGGTAAACATTATACTTCCTACGAATCCTGTAACAGCAAGAACAGAGGCAACTATCTTTCGAGGATAGTGAAATTTATCAATAATTCCAGAAGTAAAGGCCTCTAAAATAGAAACCGAAGATGACACTCCTGCAATTACCAGACAACTAAAAAAGAGAACTCCGAAAATTTTAGGAAAAGCAGGCAGCATCCCTATCGCCTTAGGGAACACGACAAACGCAAGACCAATCGATTTGTCCACCACTTGATCGATAGGTAGTGAAAGTTTATTAGCCATATATCCTAAAACAGAAAAAACTCCCAGGCCTGCTATTAAAGAAAAACAACTATTGGCAACACTAATCGTTATGGAGTCTTTCACTATCTGACTTTTTCTAGGGAGATAGGAAGCATAGGCAATCATAATGCCAAAACCGATACTCAAGGTAAAAAATATCTGAGCAACAGCATCTATCCACACTCTGATATCTTTTAATCTTTCAAAATCGGGCTTTAGATACACACTCAGACCCTGGGATGCGCCCGGCAGGTTTATACTACATCCCACAAGTATGAGAATGAGTACAAACAAAAGAGGCATGAACAATTTGTTTGCTCTTTCTAACCCCTTCTCCACTCCTCGAAATACGATAAGCCAGTTCAAAAACCACACTACGCCCAGAGAAAAAAGGACGGGAGACCTGACATTGCCGACTTCAAAGGGACCCGTACTTATCATTAAAAAATTGTTGAAAAAAAAGTTATTAGGGTCGGCGCCCCACTCCAACCCGAACGAAAAGAAAAGATAATTAAAACACCAGGCAATAATCACTGAATAGTAAAGGACTACCCCAAACATCACGAATATAATTTGCCACCATCCCAACCACTCCCAACGACTATTTACTCTGGCAAAACTTGCCGGGGCAGAACCTCTCATCTTATGTCCCAGACCAATCTCTAAAATCATAAAAGGGATGCCTACGATAACAAGAGCTAAAACATAAGGAATGAGGAAGGCTCCTCCGCCATTTTTATAGCAGAGGTAAGGAAATCTCCAGATATTTCCCAAGCCGATTGCTGAGCCAATGGCAGCAAGCAAAAAACCAATATGTGTCTTCCATTGAGGACGGTGGTGGGGGAGAACTTCTTTTTCCATAATGATGTTCATACATAAGCTAACAATCAGTGTCAACTTTTTTTACATTGGCGCACCATGCACTTGTATGGTAAAAGATAAATATGGATCTTTTTACGCAAACCGCAAGAAACGCTGCCGGCGTTCAGCGCCCTTTGGCAGACCGGATGCGTCCAAAAAGCCTTGATACTTTTGTGGGGCAACCCCATATCCTGGGAGGCGACGGCCTGATCCGCCGGGCAATTAAAGAGGACAAACTCTTTTCAATGATCTTCTGGGGCCCTCCTGGATGCGGCAAGACCACACTTGCCATGATTATTGCTGATGAAACCAATGCGCATTTTGTTTCTTTTTCAGCAGTACTGTCCGGCGTGAAAGAGATACGCGCGGTCATTGAGGAAGCAAAAAAACAGCTCAACCTTTACCAGCGGCGCACCATTGTCTTTGTGGATGAGATTCACCGTTTTAATAAAGCCCAACAAGACGCCTTTCTCCACCACGTGGAAAGCGGCCTTATCACGCTCATAGGCGCAACCACTGAAAATCCTTCTTTTGAGGTGATCCCTCCCCTTCTTTCCCGAGCGCGCGTAGTTGTTCTGCAACCATTTACCGACGAAGATCTGATCAATATCTTAACACGTGCCATTAACGACACAGAGGACGGTTTAGGGAATCTTGCTCTTTCTATAGATAATGATGTACTATCCTACCTTGCAAGGATGGCCGATGGTGATGCTCGCACAGCATTGAACAATCTGGAAGTAATTGTCGATTTTGTTCAACCAGACAGCGCTGGAATGAAAAAGATCGATCTGGGGAGTGCAGAGAAAGCCCTTCAAAAAAAGGCCCTCCGGTATGACAAAGGGGGCGAAGAACATTACAACCTGATTTCAGCCTTCCATAAAAGCCTCCGCGGAAGCGATCCTGATGCGGCCCTTTATTGGATGGGAAGAATGCTCGAGGCAGGGGAAGATCCACTGTACATTGCACGGCGTATGGTGAGGTTCGCATCTGAAGATATAGGGAATGCCGATCCGCAGGCGCTTCCTATTGCAGTATCCACCATGGAGGCTTTCAGGTTTATCGGACCCCCTGAAGGAGAACTTGCCTTGGCCCAGGCCGCGGTCTATCTCGCCACTGCACCGAAGAGCAATTCACTTTACATTGCCTATGGAGACGTAAAAAAAACGATAAAAGAGACCGGGACACTCCCTGTTCCTCTCCATATACGGAACGCACCCACAAAACTGATGAAGGACATCGGCTACGGCAGGGAATATCAATACGCCCATAACTTTAAAGATGCGTACGTACCACAAGATTATTTGCCTGAAGAGTTAAAAGAACTTATTTTCTATAAACCCACGGGAAGAGGATTTGAAAAAACCATTAAAGAAAGGTTGGAAAGGTGGCGAACTGTTAAGAAAAAAAGAGATATTTTTTAAAAGTTCCAAAAAAGAGGTCAGCAGTGCAAGAAACAGAAGGGTATCCCTACTCTCTAAAATCAGTACTGCAACAGAATCAGTTTGAGAACATACTCGATTCCAATATATTTTCTGCTTATATCCCACGCGAACTCCCCATTCCGAGAATTGACGACCCACGCAAGACTCAAGTTTCTCAGCAGGGGGTTGCACGACATCCAGGGTATGTAAGATCTGCCCAAATAAACCAAATCTTCAACTACATAGGCTTTATCAAACGGGCTGAAAACAGGAAATATAAAGAATATCTCCCTATGTTGTTTCGAGAACTAAACCGATTCCTCAAGGTGTTGGAGGAGATTGTTTTTACACTTGACGTAACAATATCTGAAGAAATCTATGTGGAACAAAAGAACGGGCTGAAAAATTTTCTTGCTTCTTACAATAGACAGCCACATCACGGAATAGAATGGATTGAAAAGATTTGGAAACAGCAGAAGATTTATCTTGAAAATATCGATATGTTGATAGAAACCCTAAAAGTTAGCGGACGGGTTTTCGACTTTAATGAAGAGTCCTTATATAAAACAATTATAACATTTTGTAAAAATATTTTTAACTACAATAGCTCGGAAGATCCTGCCGACAATGATTTAAATTTTGTAGCAAATTGTTGCTTAAAGGCCGCACGGGACAATGAGCCAAAGACCATATGGTCCGGCGACATGTACATTTGCAAGATATTAAGACTTCTTTATAATACATCCGACCTTAAAAAAGAATTCCCCCAAATCTATCTACGCGCAAGTTATGACCCTCTTAACTATACCCAGTTATTTCCTTGAGGCAGTTTTAAGACATCCTCTTTTGCCTCCCGCCATCGGCGGGACGTCAGGCTATATTGAGGCTGAAAGCTGAAAGGGAAATGCTAACGAATCGTATTGATTTGGATCGGGGGGTCGCGCGAGCTAAAGGACAAATAAAATTAGGTATACTTCCCATTGAATAACCAAAGCAAAAGGAATCGCAAACACTATAAATAGGATTTTCGCACGAACTTTAGTTTTAAATAAGTACGCATTTTTATAAAATAAAAGGATTATGACAGATGCGCACGTCAACAAATATTTCGCCCCGAAAAATTGAAGGGGACCATGGCTAAGGAAATAAGCCATTATGGGGTTGACTTCTCTTGCGCCATGGCTGGTCAAGTGCAGTGTAAGAAGAGCATCTAATATGCTCAGTGCAATAATGATGAGAATTGCTGCAAGCGTTCTGCAACTATGTCTGTCAATTCTATAAAACCCTTGTCTGTCTTCCTCCCTTCTCGGTGCTGTACGCCTTCCGGCCAGCCAATACTTACTAAAGACAGGCATTTTTCCTTTCCGACGATCAAGGCCGGAGCGTCTTCTAAGAATCTGTGAATTGTCGGCAAAAGAATTCATTGTAAATATGCAAAAAGATTCCAGAGGAAGCGGTTTCAAAACATACTCTACAGTTATGATTTTTACGAATACATCATATCTCTGGCAAAAAGTGCGCCAAAATTCATATTGGGAGATTTTGTCTCTATTTTTAAGGAGTTAGTTCAAAACTGGAAGAAAAGGATATCACGAATGAGCAAGGAATTACCATTTAGGAGTGGAAGAAGTTTTCACTTTTATGCAATGTTTTACACACTACTTTGAGACCCTTGCCCGCCACGGCTTATGGGCTTCATAGTATCTCAGGCGCTCTATACTTTCAGTCAGCACTTCTGTATCGCCTTCTTTGTTGAGCAAACTAATAACTCGTTCCTGGGTGATGATTGCATCTTCGAATTTGCCCGCCTCCGCATAGGCCGCAGCTAATGTATCCAATTGATAAACATCCGGATTAAGTTCTACCGCGTTTAGCGCCAGCTCAACAGCTTTGGCGCCGTTCCGATACTCGCCATCCGGACACGTTGCCAGGAGCCAGGCTTTGTTGTTGTAGGCAACTACGAAACGTGGATTTATTGCCAGCGCCCGATCGTAATCAGCTATGGCTTGAGCATAGTCACCTTTCTTGCCCCATGCGTCGCCACGGTTGTTATAAGCGGTAGAGAAATTTGGTTTTATTTCCAGAGCCTTGTCATAATCAGCTATAGCGCGGTCATAGTCGCCCCTCATGTACCAAACATTCCCTCGGTTGTAGTACGCCGTGGCAAAATATGGGTATATTTCCAGCGCCTTGGTGTAATCAGCCATGGCGCGGTCGGGCTCGCCTTTGATATCCCAGATAAGACCCCGGTTGTTGTAGGGATCGGAGTAGCGTGGGTTTGTCTCTATAGCCTTGGTGTAATCAGCGATGGCGCGGTCATAATCACCTTTAATATCCCAGGCAAGACCCCGGTTGTTGTAGACATCGGCCATATTAGGATTTATTTCTATGGCCCGGTTGTAATCGGCTATGGCGCGGTCAGGATCACCTTTTTCATACCAGGTGTTCCCTCGGTGAAACCAATCCAGAGCGCTGAATTGCGTTCCCGGCTGCCCATAAACGGACTGATCGGTACGCGGATGACACCCGTTAAGCAGCAGGCAAAAAGCTACCAGGAACAAAGTAGAAACAATATAGATTTTTCTCATCTCACATCACCTCGTGTTTTTTAACTATCGGAAATCAAGCAAGAGGTAAAGATAAATTTTCACCATCTCTCTTGTTCCCTTGAAATTCTATAATCTCCTGATAGACTTTATTTTATAATTAGAAGGCGATCACTTACATACAAGTCGGCTATTTGATGTCAGACCACCTATTACAAAAAGAGGACTTAACCAGAAGACTTCGTTGGTTAATGTTTTTCAGGGTTGCGATTGTTACCTTTTTATTCGGGATCGCGGCCTTCATCCAGATCAAAGGAACAGAGTCATTACCCGCGCCATCTCTCACTGCGGTATATTTCATTATAACGATCACTTATTTTCTTTCATTCCTATACCTTATCCTCCTGAAAAGAATTAAAAGCCTCAAGATCAATGTATATATTCAGGCCATCTGCGATGTTACATTGATAACGGTGCTTGTGTATGCAACAGGTGGAATTGGAAGTGTCTATTCTGTTTTATATCCGCTGGTCATCATCTATTCGGTGCTGTTTCTCGCAAAAAAGGGAGGCATTGTTTTAGCCTCTGCCAGCAGCCTACTCTATGGCTTGTTGCTTGATTTAGAATACTATGGCGTTATTCATCCAATATATAGTCCCTCCTGGGATTATAATTTTAGTGCGGGCTATGTCCTGTCGAGGATATTTATCCATATCGTATCTTTTTACATTGTCGCGCTTTTAATAAGCTTTGTCGTTGAACAGGAAAAAAGCGCGAGATCGCTATTGGCGGAGAAAGAGAGTGAATTTCATCAACTCGACCTGTTGCACAGAAGCATTATCGAATCTGTAAGTGCGGGGATCATAACGATCAATCTACAAAAAGATATAAAATCCTTTAATAAGGCGGCAGAAGAGATTATCGGCTTTTCATTTTCAGATGTTAAAGACAAAAGAATAGATAAGGTTTTTCCGGGTTTTTCCGAAATACTGGATAAGACAAAAAAGAAAGAGAGGAACAAGGAGGCAATAAACAGGGCTGAAATAGTGGTTCCGGGAAAAAGTGATAAAAGTATTGTATTAGGTTTTTCCGTTTCACCACTTATCAATAGCAAAAGTGAACAGATTGGTGAAATAGTGATTTTTCAGGATTTGACTGCCAGCAAAGAGATGGAAAAAGAGGTTGAAAAAAGCAAAAGACTCGCTCTTATCGGTGAGATGGCAGCAGGTCTCGCCCATGAAGTAAGAAACCCTCTGGCTGCGCTATGCGGGTCGATCCAGATGCTTCAAAAAAATCTTACGCTGAATGCAACCAACGAGAGGCTCATGCAGATCGTCCTTAGAGGAAGGGATCAACTTGAAAATCTCGTAAAAAATTTTCTTCTTTTAGCGCGCCCTAATCCGAGTGATCGCGAAGAGATCAACATCAAGAATGTAATAGACGATATATTAGAATCTCTTCGCAATGGCCCTGATTGGCATGAAAATATCAAAGTGGTTGTGAAGTTATGTAATCCGGCCGGCATTTACGGAAACAAGACAGAGATGCAACAGATGCTCTGGAACCTTGTCTTGAATGCCGTCCAGTCGATGCCGGACGGCGGCAGATTGGAAATAGAGACCAAATTAATTGACAATGTAATGCATTGGCTTGAGATAAGAATAAGCGATAGCGGCTGTGGAATCAAAGAAGAGGACCACGGAAAAGTGGTCGAGCCTTTTTATACCACAAAGGAGAGAGGGACAGGCCTTGGACTTGCGATCGTAAGCAGGATTGTAGAGAGTCATGG
>DAOVGD010000194.1 GCA_030672555.1 Desulfobacterales bacterium | reverse complement strand
CGCCTTTGCGTGAGAATCTGAAAATTTACATAAATAAATGTTGTTTCAATATGTTATGTGAGAGAATGACTTGGCCTTGTCGGAAGGGTTTTGGCGCTTCACAACAAGGCGCATATGTCGTAAGAATAATATTTGTCTGCTGAGCGTTCATCTGCGTCCAAATAAAGAGTGACTGAACTTTGTATCTCGCCCTAAAAAGAATAAAGGGAAGAATCCACTATTTAATCCGGGAATCCTACCAGGATGGGAAATATCTGCGCAGCCGCGACCTGTTTGATTTGGGCGTGAATCCCTCACGCTATATAGTCTATCCAGGGGGCAATGCCTACTATATCGATGAACAGGTGGAAGATAGACTCCGTTCTTTTGGGGTGGAACCAACCTCTGACGAACTCGATGATATATTCTGGGGTTTCTTAAAGCCGGAAATCAGGCGCGCGGTGGAACACTTTCAGCGAAGGGGTGCCTCGCAAAGAGTAAGGCTCAGCCAGGCTGAGGAAGAAAAGATCCGGACACAGGTTCATCTGTTCGACAAACGGCGGCTTCATTACTTAAAATACGGATCCATGGACCAGCGAAGAATCGTAAGCACGCCTCCCAAACTATTCCGCGTGCTCCTCGAAAAATCAAGGGACGAGATCGAACAATACTTTATGGAAATGGAAAGATCTCTTGATCCGTCCGAACTTAAGACGTATGTCTATGTCATATTCGATCTGCGGAGATTTTTTACGGAGATGATCGCAACAATAATGCCCCAGGGTCTGGATCAAAACAAGGTTGATGAACATTTCCTCGATGAGATATGCCGGCTGAACAGTAATCGTTCCTTTTGGGCCGGGATGAACTTAGAGGGTAGATTGCATGAATACCTGATCAGATATGTAATTATGTACTTTGACAACGAATACGGACGGAGCACTTTTTTAGACGATTATGTTCGGAATTTTATGAACAGCAGAAGGTTTTACAGGGCCCCCCCGAAAAAAAGTTCGGTGAACCTGGATGAGGCGAGCACCATATTCGGTGTAAAAAAAGAAGCCTTAAAGAAAATGCCCAGACGAGGCCTTACCCGGCTTTATCGGCGTATGGCTCAGAAATTACACCCCGACAAAGGGGGAGATCATGACAAATTCATTAAATTATCAGAAACTTATCAGGAATTACTGCAAGGCAAGAAATAAAGTTAGTAACCATTACTCCATTTTTCTACGGAATTTTTTAATGAAACGCTGGAGCGCTTGATCAAGGGCTGTTTCTGAGTGTGCCCCTAATAAACGCCCAAGGACTACCACCTTCAGAAGAAGATCTCCAAGCTCTTCGGGGACTTTTTCTTCCTCGTTTTTCTCTGCCGACTTTTTAAGTTTTGAAATGGCATTATCTACTTCGGCAAAGATACCGGAAACATCAGGGAAGACGAATCCGGATCGAGCGGCACGTTCGGTTATGCGGTGCGCTCGCATCAAGGCAGGAAGGTTCCGGGGGACAGAGTCGAGGAGTGATTTTGATTCTCTGTCTCCTTTCTCCGCCAGCTTTATCTTGTGCCAGTTTGCCTTGACCTCTTCAGCATCCCGCACCTCTTTATCACCAAAAACATGGGGATGACGCCGTATCATCTTTTCTGTTACGACCCGAACCACATCCTGCATGGAAAAGGTCCCTTTTTCCTCATACAGGCACGCCAAAAAGACAAGTTGGAATAAAAGGTCTCCCAGCTCCCCGCAGACCTGAGCAGGAGATCCATCCTCCAATGCCTCCATTACCTCATATGCCTCCTCCATAAGATATTTCTTTATAGTCTCAGGTGTCTGTTTTTGATCCCAGGGGCACCCCTTTTCGCTTCGAAGGAGCCTTACCAGCTCGGCGAGTGTATCAATTGTGGTCCCAATGGCAGGTGGTTTTATCGTATCCAAGCCTCTTCCAGTTCCTTTAAGTTCTCTTTGAAATATTCATGGAGCTTGTTAGGCACTATCGCAACCAACTCGTTTGAAATATGGATAACATAGGGAGCCAGCACCGATTTCTTAATAATAGGAGCCTTCTTGGGAAGAAAAGCGGTGAGTGCTAAAAGGACTACCGAGGCTATCAAAATACCTTTGGTAATTCCGAATAAACTACCGGTAATACGGTCTACCCAGCCAATAAAAGCGACCTTGAGTATATATCGGATCAAGTTTCCGAGCAAACCAGCGGCAAACAGGATTGCACAAAAGATCAAGAGGAAAGCCGCTATGTTCTGGTGTGCAGTACTAGGAATCAAAATAGAGAGTTTATCAGCAAGGGAAGGATAAAAGGTATAGGCTCCATAAAGACCTACAAAGACACCGATAATTGATGCAAACTCACTGATAATCCCCCTGAATATACCCCTAACAAAACAGTAACCTAATATAACGCAGATAATAATATCTAACGTATTCATGGAAATAACCTTTCAGCCATGAACCGTGCCTTTCGAAACAATCAGATCATGACAAACAATCATAACTATCGATGGAAGTAACAAAAGCCCTTTTTCAAGTCAAGAGCTTTTAAGAACCGCTTCCTGAGACACCTCCTTGCATTTGGAAACGCTTTATCGTATCGTACGAGTTAGCGCAGCTTCGGCGCGGACATAAGTGCCTAAAGTGAGCTAAGGTATATTAAAGTGCCTAAAGTTAAGGAATGCGCCTTCGGCGCTGCCAATTTTAATTTTTTTTACCATACAATCCCGCCAAGGCGGGACTCATTTTGCTTCTATCTGAAGTTATAACCAAGCCCTGAAGATCTATAGCACGCCGAAGGCGTACCACAACTTTAGGCACTTTTTACTCATCTATTCTATGGTACTGAATTCATTAGGCATAAAATGGAAATTCCTATACTATCAAGTTACGTGTTGCGAGCTATGAGTTATCAGATGACTCACCGGAGGAAATATGAAATTTATATCCGATATCATACAGATAGAGACGACAGGAGATACCGATATCCTTGATATCACCCCGATAGTCACCGATATTGTCAGAAAATACCAGGTAAAAACCGGTACGTGTCTTCTTTTTGTACCAGGTTCAACCGGTGCACTTACCACAATTGAATTCGAAAGCGGGGTCATTCAGGATTTGAAGGACGCTATTGAACGGGCTGCACCCAAGGGGATTCCTTATGCACACGATAAGCGCTGGGGAGACGGAAACGGATATTCTCACGTCCGCGCAGCCCTCATAGGCCCTTCTCTGAATGTGCCGATATCTGAAGGCGGCCTCATGTTGGGCACCTGGCAACAGATTGTTCTGCTCGACTTTGACAACCGCCCCAGAACAAGGCGTATCTTGGCACAGATACTTAGTGAATAGTATGAAAACAACGTTACGAAAAATTTCTCTGAACAGTTTCAAAAAGTAAGTTAATAAATTCGAAACCCGAAGCACTAAATTCGAAACAAATTCAAATGACCGAAATACAAGATACGAAACGATATGATTATGATTGGGAATATCATGCTCTTGATTAGCAAAGAATACAGTACTGCGTAAGATTGAATAATGTTTTGAGCATTTGATATTTGAATTTTTGAATTTGTTTCGGATTTCGATATTCGAATTTCGGATTTTTTCAAAGCACATTAAATAGGTGGAAGCCTTTGATCTTTTTTTCGATCTTAAATTAACGACATTGAGATAGTTATGACAATGCCATTACAAGATACTGTCAAGATATTGTGGAACGAAGAGCAGGCGCCTTCCTATTTTAAAATGGGGCTTGCCGCACCTGAATTAGCGCGCACTGCAACTCCCGGGCAGTTCGTTATGGTTCGTGTTCGTGATTCCATAGATCCCATGCTGCGTCGTCCTTTTTCTATTCATAACCTGTTAAAAGATGGGGGTAATGTTCGCGGATTCGAAATACTTTACAAGGTGGTGGGAAAAGGGACGAAGATCTTGTCGGAATTGAGGGCTGGAGAGTATCTAAGCGTACTCGGACCCCTTGGTAATGGTTTCACCTGCCCAAAAGACCTCCAAAACGTATTTTTGGTAGCAGGGGGGATCGGCATAGCACCTCTTTACTATCTCACCTCCGTACTTGAGTTTATTGCGCGAAACAGACCATTCTGGTGCACTCTCTTTTTTGGAGGTCGCGCTGCCGATGACATCCTTTGCAAAGAGGCATTCCAAATATTGGGGGTCGATATTAAGCTCAGCACAGAAAATGGAAGCCTTGGGTATAAAGGGTTGGTTACATCTCCCCTTGAAAAAGAACTCGCATCCGGAGAGAGACCGGATATCATCTACGCATGCGGCCCCAAGCCGATGTTGAAGGAGATTTACCAGATCGCCGCCTCTCACGACATCCCGTGTCAGTTCTCTCTGGAGGCTGTTATGGCCTGTGGATTCGGGGCCTGTCTGGGATGTGCCATCAAAGGAACGAAAAAAGGTTCCAAATACCTTCATGTATGCATGGAGGGACCGGTATTTGATCCTAAATTGATCGAGTGGTAGAGCTTCAAGATGATCATTGATCATTGATCATTTCACATTTGTCATCTCTCATTTAAGATTTGGACAGACTTACAAATTTTAAGACGTAATGTGCTGTAAGTCCATTTGGTTTACGATATAAAGATATAAGAATTAATCCGATTTTCAATGACAAATGCCCAATGATAAATGATCAATGATCCCCACCAGTATCTACCCTGGTGTTTATAAATCCTTCACTCAACGTATCAAGCCGCCCCCGCTCTTTCCCCTCTATATAGAACCGAAGCACCGCATCTGTTCCGGAGGCCCTGAGTCCGAACCATATATCTCCAAAATCTATGTAAGTGCCATCCCCTGCCCAGAATAGAGTTTTGATCTCAGGGAGTTCCACATCCACCGCATCTTGTAGTTTCTTGTGAGCTTTTTCCGGATCCAAATCTGTAAGCGAACGATAAAAGTTGACCATCTTCTCCTTGCGCTCATTGCCGGCCGCCTCGGCAGCAGTCCTTGCTTCACCCCTTAAGGACTCATCAAAGAGTTTGACATCTGTTCGGTTATAGTACCGGTATACGATATTGTTCTCCGCAATCTTTTCCATGTAAAATTCCGCGCAACTCTTATTTTCCAGCTTCAGTTTTGCCGCAAGTGCAAGCGCCATAACCCCTATCTGCATACCGTCCTTCTCCTTTAGCGCGAGGCTCCGGCTTCTGCGATTCTTGCTTTCATAAAACTCAATAGTCCCCATTGCCGCTCCTCCGCTCTCTTCAGCCATCATGATCATACGCGGCGCAGATCCCATGTTGTGCTTTTTGCCAAGTACGTCGGTGAGAACAAACTCTTTTTTTCCTGAAGACAAGTGCGCCTCAAGCTCCCGTACCGCATTTCCGAAGTGTTTAAACCCCACCGGGACCTGATATGTCTTGAGGTTAACGCCAAATCGCTGGTTAAAACTCAGCGCAAGCTCTCCGATTGACCTGGATGTGGGATAGGTGGTGGCAATAATCCAATTGTACTCCCCAAGCACACCGGAGGCGGCCAGCGCTTCTAATTTGACAGCGGTCAGCATAAAGTAGATCTGATTCGGTTTGAAATAGACAAGCGCTCGGGTTTCGTCTAATGGTTCTGTTTCCAGGCCAATGGCAGCAGCAGCCTCGGCCTTTTCCGCTGGTGTTACGGTTACCATGTTGAAGCGATCTCCGTCAGCATCCCAGATGAAGACTATATCAGCATCTCTTTTTCTTAAAAGTTCCTGCGCCCCTATATTTTTGTAGATCTGCCACTTCCCCGGATCAATCCCATAGTTTTCTCCGTCTAAGATACCGATCCCATGAAAATCCGAGCGTTCCTCTTCGTGGAGATATCGTACTATTCCGCTCTCTCCGCACGGCATGGAAAGGCGTTCAAAGACCATCCTGCTTGTCTTGGCCATGGAGCCGCCTTCGGTTGAAATCGCCACTCGAAATCCCTTTTCAGCAGCCTTCTTGACTGTGTCAAGGAGTGAGGCCGGGATAATCTGATGCAACATGGCTACATAGGAATCGACTGGATCAAAATCATGCCGGATCAGGTCTGAATCCGAAGGCGCTAAAACAATTTCATAACCCTCTTCAGACGCCTTTTTTACCAGTTTTCTTACTCTTTCCGCAATTCGATCTGCCATCTCAAGGAGCTGCATCCCGCTTCCGTTCATCGGTTTCCATCCTCCCTTGAAGTTCTGGGAGTGAGAGGCAGTAAAGTTCCCGCCTGCATCAAGCTCATGATAGAAAACCCCATAGGAAGAAAGCCAGATAGGTGTCGTCTTTACATCTCCGGCTCTGAGGTGCACGCTGATACCATGAGCCGCATATATTCGGGCAACCAGATTAATAAACTCCTGGGTATGAGACCTCACCTCCCCGCCTACATGATTACTCTTCAATCCTGCTTCGAGCATCAACTCCGCCTTGGCAGATGCTACCAATGCAACAGTTACTGTATTGAATGGAACTTCAGGATTATGCATATCTTCGATATCCAAAAGGTCTCTATACCCGGCAGTCCCGAGTTTGAACTTTTCGGCCCAGGCGGAAAGTCTGTACTTGTCTATAATATTACGGTCGACAATAATTTTTTCTTCGCGGCAGGCGTAAGGTGTGAACATAGGAGATTCTCCTTTTCTATT
>DAOVGD010000146.1 GCA_030672555.1 Desulfobacterales bacterium | reverse complement strand
AGATGCCCAAGGTCTTTTTCCTGGATACAGGAATGAGAAACTTTGCAGTAAAGAATTTCACTCACCTGAACTTCCGGCCTGATCGCGGGAGCCTTTTTGAGAATGCGATATTCGCAGAGCTTTATAAAAACCTTGGAATTATAGATCAATTGTTCTTTTGGAGAACTATATCGAAGAATGAAGTCGACTTTGTTCTTACCGGAGATCAAAAAGTCGCCATTGAGGCAAAACTTTCTCCTGACAGGCAATTAAGACGACCCGTTGGACTCAGGGCTTTTGGTGATATGTATCCGGATTTTAAACATCTCATCGCAACAATGAATCAATTTGCATGCAAAGAAGGGATTTATTGCCTGCCGGCATGGATGATATAAGAACGGAGGAGAAGTAATGGGAACTCTTGTGCAAATCACAAATTTGTGTAATATGTGATGAGTTTGTCGGTTGCGGGTTACGAGTTTTTTTTAACCCGCAAATCGCAACCCGCAACTCGTAACAATATCTGTATCTATCTGTGAAGATCTGTAGCCTAATTGACATTGACTTAGAAGGAAAAATAAATGAACGGAATGCTTCATAGAACCTGCGTATCTCCCTCTGGGACCTTTGTTTACGGTATTCACAAGCCAAATTATACAGCTATCAATCTGAGAGAAAAAGATTACATTACATGCCTGGGGCATATTGGCAGCGATACTGAAGTAGACAACAAGGTTAACTTCCCTGATGATGATGTAAATATCGATAACGCAGACTGGGTCTTCGAGGTCTCCAATCCATTCCCCTTTATGGGCGCTACCTATATATTGAAGTCAAGCGCTGACCGGCATGTAGAAAATGCTAACCCTTTCCGTTTTGATCACACACACGACCGTATATCTTTACGATTAGAAAATTTGCTTGAAAAAATGGGAGAGAATGATCCATTCCTTATCTCGCTGGGCAGAACATCTACGGATCCGGAGTTACTCAGGGAACTGGCCAATACATCATGCAAGTTTGAGTTTGACCCCAATACGGGAGATCCTGTCGGTATTCAATATGAAAGGGCTGACAAGGGAAGACTTCGCCATTTTGTTACAAACCACAACCTGTTTGAAATCGTGTCCAATAATCCGTTTCTCCCTGATCCGTATAAACGGGCCATGGTCCTTATCCCTGGAATCCAAGGCGCCAACAAAATCGTGGGTGAGTATAAACAGTCGCCTGACACTCATATCTGGGAATACCTGAGAGATAACAGCTATATCCCCTGGGGACACTATGCATCAAATATGGCCCATGACGCAATCCGGTATAAAATTGGCGCCCTTCAGGATGAGGATATGATAGGGCTTCGCCATTTATACTATCAGAGAGTCTACACCCAGCTTGCTCACGGGTTGGGTATTTCCGTGCCCGCACGAAGACGCACTCTTACAGAAGAGGAGTTGGAGTCATCACGTACAAGCATCCTTAAGGCCATCAAACAACACCAGAAAAGCAGCAAAGCTCTCTTACCCTTTAATGCATGTCTCTGGGGATGGAATTTCGGATTCGATCTTTCGCCATCAGGGTACCGGCTTAATGCATCACATCAGCAGATACACCAACAGTTCGCCCTGATACCTAAATCCGTTCCAGGCTTTAGCAACGGGGAAAACAAGGAGAGTCACAGTCCTCTTCCAACATATATTCAAGGAGACGATGTAGCTCTTTTTTGTCAGCAGTTCAGAAAGGAGACCGGAAAGGACTTCTTTGAAGTATACCTCACTGCCATACAGAATAACCAGAGAATGGATGGTAGAAAAGACAGGGAAAGGGGTCTGGTCTTCTATCAGGACGAAAACGTCATGGCCTTTGTCCCCAAGGCACAGCGCTCTCAGGGAGAAGTTCAGATTATGACCACAACGAGGTGTGGGAATATTATCGAGGCAGACTCGAAGGTCCGGCATTCTCTGGACCTGGCCATTCTTGCCACTGTAAGGGTACTGGAAAAGTTGGGCGTAGAAATGATGATCTCTTACGAAATATCAAAGAGATTTGACAACCCCGACACGGATCAGCGGCTCATGTACACTTTCCTCCCCAAGCATCCCCAATCTCCGGGGACCCTCAGTGAGTGGCAATATCGCTGGATCACCGGACATTATCCGGAAGATTTCGCGTATGTGTGCGGGGAGCGGATTGATGATTGATGATTGATGATTGGCGATTGACGAGCATCAAAAGATTGTCCTTGGCAATCATCAATAGTCAATCGAAAATCGTCAATCCCACTACCGCCCGTATCGCCCCATTAGTTCCGTTTCCGCGATAACATGCCCTTCAATCGCCTCAAGAAGTTTTGCCTTTGTCATGCCAGGTGACAAATCAAGTTCCACATCCAAGGCATAGAGCCTGAAAAAATATCTGTGAGCAGGGCCCCTTGGCGGACACGGACCACCATAGCCGATCCTCCCAAAATCGTTTTTCCCCTGCTTTCCGTTCCCCAGCACCTTGTCTTTTTCAATACCTTCGGAAAGTTCCCTGGTATCCGGAGAAAGTCCGTAAATAACCCAGTGCACCCATATGCCTACTGGTGCGTCCGGGTCGTCACAGATCAATGCCAGGCTTTTTGTCCCTGCCGGTGGGTCGGTCCATTTTAAAGGAACGGAGAAATCCGGACCGTCACAGGTATATTTCTGTGGGATAGCTTCTCCATTGCCAAATGCGGTACTGGTTAATTCAAAAGCCATGGTTGCACCTCCATATCCAAGTACGATTAAGGAACATATAACCATCATGACGCCCAAATATTTTAGCATCCTTGCCCCCTTCCTCTTTTCACGTGTGACCTTGGTCGGTAATAGATAACAATTCTGTTGGCATTGAATTCGTAACATCTCAAAATTGTGGGAGAGAGTGAAATGGGTATCTTTTGGAAATGACCCAGTGAAGTAAAATATTTAAGATAATATTACCATTAAGAAGGAATCCTCACAACCTTTTCTTCTCTTCTTCTCACTATTGTTTCCCTGTATCCATCATCATCTTGAACGACTGCAGGTCAAAGCCGCACATGCTCTAACTTTACAGGGATTCTTAAGATATCTTGAGCAATCTGTTTGAAGTGTCCGGTGATATCTGAAACATATAACCTGTGATCAGAATTCCGGCTCAACATCCCCTCTGTTTCGGGATGGTCCTTCAGGAAGTACTTGATGGATTCTGCGATGGTCTGGGAAGAGTCGATGATGCGCACTCTTTTTCCGATCTTTATCTGGATAATATCTTTGAGAATCGGGTAATGAGTGCATCCGAGGATCAGTGTGTCGATCTGTTTAAGTTTCAATGGATAAAGATACTTCTTTACAATCCGTTTTGTCTCCGGCTTCTTCAGCCATCCCTCCTCCACCAATGGCACCAGGAGCGGGCATTCCCTTGAATAGATCTTAACCTCAGGCCTTTCAGCCTTGATCATCTTCTCGTATATGCCGCTGTTAATGGTCGCCCTGGTTCCGATAATCCCCACACTGCGAATATGCGAATTTTGGATAACCAAGCGGACAGCAGGAGAGACCACTTCAAAGATGGGGACTCCAAACCTTTGCCTCAGTGCTTCAGTGGCAACACTGGATGCAGTATTGCATGCCACCACGATGACTTGCGCTCCATTGTCAAGGAGCCATTTGGCAATTTGTACGGCGTACTGTATAACTGTTTCAGGGCTCTTGGGACCATAAGGAGTTCTGGCCGTATCGCCGAAATAGATCAAGTCGTATCCAGGAAGCCGCGCCATCACCTCTCGCACTACCGTGAGACCACCAAGTCCTGAATCAAAGATTCCGATCATAAGGAACTCTTTCTGTACTCTATAGACTTTCAGAAGAAGATTTTGATTCTTGGATGTAGCACATGGTTTAAATAAATCCGAAATTCGAATATCGAAATCCGGCACGAAGTGAAGCGTCAGCGCTCAACAAATCCGAATATCAAATGTTCAAAACATTATTCAATCTTCCAAGTCATATTGTTTCGGATTTTGAATTTTGGTCATTTGAAATTGTTTCGGATTTCGTGCTTCGGGTTTCGAGATTGGGCCCTTACTTTATCCCAAAAACATTTTCTTAAAAGCAATATGCGGCATCATATCGCAGAGTCATCCATGGAATGGTATTCTCTTACAGCAGCCACAAATTCCTCATACGTAACATCTTTTGAAACGCCCGGACAGGCGTTCTGTATGACTGTCAAATTATTTTTATCCACCAAGACAGACTTTAAGTAGGGCCACGTCCTGCAAAGGGTCGGTTTAACAGGATGGATCGTGCACAGCTCGTCCCACATGATGCAACAGCCGTCTTCATTGGTTCGAAGCATAGTCCGCCCTCCGGATTCCTCACAATATAGGGACAGAAACTCGTCCTGTGTAATATTGAGAAATTCCGCTATGGCCTTCATTTGCTGATCGGTAATAAAAATACCGCCGTATCCCTTACAGCAGGCCCCGCATTTTTGACATTCAAAAATCTTTGATGAATCCATAAGACTCAATACCTTCCAATATGCTTATCTTATGTTTCAAACACCTCTCCTTCCCTCCATTGCTCGTTTCAGGGTAACCTGATCTGTATATTTGATATCGCACCCCATAGGAATACCGGATGCGATCCGAGTGACGCTTACAGGAAAAGACGCAAGGAGTTTGGCCAAATACGATGCCGTGGCCTCTCCTTCCACATCGGTATTGTTCGCAAGGATCACCTCTTTAATACCTTCTTTCCGTATCCGATCAACAAGCTCTTTGATCTTCAAATCATCCGGCCCGATCCCGTTTAGCGGGGACAACGCACCGTGCAAGACATGGTAGCGCCCTTTGAACGCCCCTGATTTCTCAAGAGCCATGAGGTCATCAGTCTCTTCCACAACGCAAAGCACCCCATTTGCCCTTCCGGGATCCGTGCATATTTTACATGAATCAGTATCTGCAAGGCCAAAACATACGGAACATAGCTTAATCTTCCCTTTTACATCTAGGATGCTTTGAGAAAGGGACGCTGCTTCTTGGCGGGAAATGTCCAGGATATGCAGAGCTAAACGGGTTGCCGTCTTTTCACCTACCCCGGGAAGCCTGGCAAACTGTTTGATCAGGCGGAGCAAAGTGGGGGGATAAGAACTCATAAGATATTGCCTACATTAATCCCGGGATGTTCATCCCCCCGGTAATTTTGCCAATTGCTTCGGAAACCATTTGCTGAGCCCTTTTGAGCGCGTCGTTTGCTGCAGCCGCTACCAGATCCTCAAGCATCTCCACGTCGTCGGGGGTCACCACCTCGGGATCAATCTTTACTGAAACGATCTCCTGTTTGCCGTTTGCCGTTACGGTCACCATACCACCGCCGGCTGACCCTTCCACTGTCTTTTCCCCCATCTCTTCCTGGACCTTAAAAATCTTGGATTGAAGTTGTTGCGCCTGTTTCATCATCTGGCCCATATTACCTAAACCTTTTGCCAT
>DAOVGD010000118.1 GCA_030672555.1 Desulfobacterales bacterium | reverse complement strand
ATGGGTTTGGACAAAATTATCATAAGGGGTGCTCGACAGCACAATCTTAAAAATATCAATGTTGATATCCCCAGAAACCGTCTGGTGGTCGTGACCGGCCTTTCCGGTTCCGGTAAATCAACCCTTGCCTTCGACACACTGTATGCCGAAGGTCAGCGCCGATATGTGGAGTCGTTGTCAGCCTATGCCCGCCAGTTCCTGGAAAGGATGGACAAGCCGGATGTTGATACTATCGAAGGACTTTCGCCTGCGATTGCCATTGAACAAAAATCAGCCGGCCATAATCCCAGATCTACCGTAGGCACGGTTACCGAGATCTATGATTATCTTCGTGTTCTCTTTGCCCGCATCGGACATCCACATTGCTATCAGTGCGGTCGTCCCATTACTCCCCAGACCATTCAACAGATTGTAGACCAGGTCCTGGATCTGCCGGAAGGGACAAAAATAGTCATTTTGGCTCCGATTATTAGAGACCAGAAAGGGACTCATCAAAAACTGTTTCAGCAGTTACGCAAAAACGGCTTTATCCGGGTTCGTATAGACGGTGAAACAATAGAATTAGAGCACGATATTTCATTAAACAAAAACAGGAAACACACAATTGAGGTAGTCGTAGATCGTCTGATCGTAAAGAAGACCGTCAAGAACCGGCTGGCCGATTCCCTTGAATTGGCTATGGGACAATCTGACGGCTTGGTTACAGCAGATGTTGTAGGTGGCAGGCCGCTTTTCTTCAGTGAAAGAGCTGCCTGTATTCACTGTGGCGTAAGTTATCCGGAAATTACCCCAGCAAGTTTTTCTTTTAATAGCCCTCAGGGAGCTTGCCCTGCCTGTGACGGTCTGGGCACCATGACGATCTTTGATCCTGAGCTGATAGTACCAGATCCCGATCTTTCTTTGAGAAAAGGCGCGGTTGTTCCGTGGGAAAATAGACATAGTGTCCATTTTCATCAGATATTGGATGCTCTTACTGATCACTACGGAGTAGATATATACACACCTTTGTCGGACTTGCCTGAATCATTCACGGATGTCCTTCTATACGGCTCTAAAGGTGAAGAGATCCGTTTCTATTTTGAAAAGGACGGCCGACGATTTTCTTATACAAAGCCCTTTGAAGGGGTCATACCAAACCTCGAACGCCGTTATCAGGAAACACAGTCTCACCAGGTACGAGAAGAGATCGCACAGTTTATGAATCTTAGAGACTGTCCTGAATGTGGGGGGACACGTCTCAAACGAGAGATACGTTCTATAAAAATAGCCGATCTTTCTATTAACCAGGTCACCTCTTTTTCCATCTCCGAGGCCCTTTCTTTTTTTTCTTCACTGACATTGTTCGGCAGAGATCAGGCCATTGCCGACCGAATTTTACGGGAGATTTCACAAAGGCTTACATTCCTGGCAAATGTCGGACTCGGCTACCTCACTCTTGACCGTGCCTCTGCCACTCTTTCCGGAGGAGAAGCCCAAAGGATACGACTGGCCACTCAGATCGGTTCAAAACTGACAGGGGTGCTCTATGTACTGGATGAACCAAGTATAGGGCTCCATCAACGAGATAATCAGAAACTGTTAAAGACGCTTCAGGAGATGCGCGAATTGGGAAACACCGTTCTGGTAGTGGAGCACGATCCTGAAACTATATTGAGTGCTGATTATGTCATAGATATGGGCCCCGGCGCTGGAATGAATGGGGGTAATATAGTTTTCAGCGGCATCCCGGATGCTCTCTTATCTGATAAGAATTCACTCACCGGAATGTATCTTTCGGGAAGAAAAAAAATACCGGTTCCCCGAAAGCGAAGAAACCAAGCAAGGGGTTACGTGGTTGTAGAAGGCGCCTCTGCCAATAACTTAAAAGAGATTGACGTCTCCTTTCCTCTTGGGCGCTTCATTTGTGTAACCGGAGTTTCAGGTTCCGGCAAATCTTCGTTAGTGTTGGAGACACTTCATAAGGCATTAGCTCGAAAATTTTACCGCAGCAGGGAAAGAGTCGGTAAACACAAATGTATACGTGGTCTTGAACATATTGACAAGGTAATAAATATAAACCAATCCCCTATTGGACGGACTCCACGTTCTAATCCCGCCACTTACACCGGGCTCTTTGCGCCTATCCGGGAGCTGATTTCACAGACTCCTGAAGCAAGAGTTCGTGGGTACAGGCCCGGACGATTTAGTTTCAATGTAAAAGGAGGGAGATGCGAGGCGTGCAGCGGGGATGGAATTATCAAGATAGAAATGCATTTTCTTCCCGACGTATATGTAACGTGTGATGTTTGCCATGGAAAACGATACAATAGAGAAACTCTGGAAATCCGTTATAAAGGGAAGAATATCGCCGAAATACTCGATATGACAGTAAACCAGGCTCTTTCCTTTTTTGGAAATATCCGCCGGATAAGAAGAAAACTTCAGACATTGGTCGATGTAGGTCTCGGTTATATACACTTGGGACAGTCTGCCACCACCCTTTCCGGAGGTGAGGCGCAACGGGTAAAGCTTTCCCGAGAGCTGAGCAAATCGGATACAGGCCATACTATATACATTCTGGATGAGCCAACAACAGGCCTACATTTTGCTGACATACAAAAGCTTCTTGAAGTCCTGAATCGGCTCACCGACGCAGGCAATACAATTATCGTCATAGAACACAATATGGATGTAATAAAGTCAGCAGACTATATTATAGACCTCGGGCCTGAGGGTGGAAACGAAGGAGGCGAAGAAATCGGATGCGGCACCCCGGAAGAGATTGCAGCGCTCGACAACTCATCTACAGGAAAATTTCTCAGGAAAGTGCTTTAGGCACACAACAACTTTAGGCACTTTAGGCACTTTAGGCACTTTAAGTACTTTAGGCACTTTAAGTACTTTAGTGCACTTTAGGCACTATCTTAGTCGGTGGTAAGCTTATAGCACAAGGCGTCTAATCTGAGGGTAAAATCTACATTTTCTATGTATACATCGGCAGGGGCCTTCAGTTGCA
>DAOVGD010000175.1 GCA_030672555.1 Desulfobacterales bacterium | reverse complement strand
ACTTCTGTCCATTTTTTCCCTTCTTCAGTTTTAACCAATTCTTTAGGACTTTTTGTTAGGCTTTTTGATTGTTGAATTACATGATCATGCACATAAATCGGAGATCCCATTCTGAGAGCCAGGGCAATAGCATCGCTCGGTCGTGCGTCAATAGCAAATTCTTTATTATTCCCCTGAAAATATATCATGGCATAGAATGTATTGTCCTTAAGATCGCATACCTCGATTTTCGACATTGTGACATTCAAATTTTCCATGACCGCTTTGAATAGATCGTGGGTCATGGGCCGGGAAAACCGTACACTTTCGAGCTCTGTGGCAATAGCGGTTGCTTCCAACAAACCGATCCAGATCGGAAGGCTAAGTTTACCATCCGAGGATTTTAGAATCATAATCGGGGCATTCGATACAGGATCAATCGTTAGACCTGAGACCTTCATTTCATGTATCATTAGAGTTTCCTTTGATCCCTTTAATTGGTAATAGTTCACACGCAAAGACGCAAAGAGCGCAAAGTTTTAAGGACCATTGACAATTAGAAATTTGGTCGAGTAGTTGAGTAGTCGAATAGGTGAGATTGACCACTTGACCATTTAACCAATTTTAGGTTTTCCATTACTCCACCACTCCATTACTCCAGCAAAAATTTAACCTGATCAATTTTGCTGACGCTTCCCATAAGACAGTGTTTGTAGGCCTTTTGCACTGTTACCGATACGAGTTGGCCGGCCAGGGGATTAATGGCCTCAATATTTATAATTTTATTGCACAAAGTTCTTCCTGTCAACTGGCTATTTGTATTCTTGCTAAAACCTTCTACCAAAACCTCCTGCGTGGTGCCTACCAATACATTGTTTTTCTTGCATGTTATTCTCTCCTGAAGTTTTTGGAGGTGTTCAAGCCGTCTTTGTTTTATTTCTTCCGGAACTTTTTTCCGGAATTTGGTCGAAGGCGCATTGGGCCGATCTGAATACTTGAAAGAAAAAATATTCTCATAATCCACCCCTTGCACAAGGGCAAGGGTTGCTTCAAAGTCTTCCTCTGTTTCTCCGGGAAATCCTACTATGATATCAGAAGTAATCGCTATATGAGGAACGGTTCTTTTCAGTTTTGAGACTTTTTCCAGATAATTCTTTACTGTATATCCCCGGTTCATGCGTTTTAAAATCCGATCAGAACCTGACTGTACCGGAAGATGGATATGGGGGCACATTTTCGGAAGAGACGCTATCGCCTCTATGAGCTCGTCGGACAAATCTTTTGGATGAGATGTGGTAAACCGTATACGTTTTAGTCCATCGATGTTATTTACTTTTCTAAGAAGTTCCGGAAAATTACAGGAGATATCCTCCTTCTTCCCGTAACTGTTTACATTTTGTCCCAATAAGGTTACTTCACGTACCCCGTTCCGTACCAGGGATCTTATCTCCCGGATGACCGCGTTGGAGGACCGACTCATCTCTCTCCCCCTTACATAAGGCACCACGCAATACGTGCAGAAGTTATCACATCCTGTCATGATGGTGACAAACGCGGTGGTGCGCCGAGTTCCTGCGCCCGCAAGATCGGGTTCGTCCAGGGTGTCTGAAAATGCTGTATCGCAGATGCGCCCTCTTTGTACCTTAACTTTTGAAATTAGTCCCGGGAGACGGAAAAGGGCATGGGTACCAAATACTATATCAACATGTGGCATCCTTTTGAGGATACGCTCACCTTCTTGTTGTGCCACGCATCCTGCGACTCCGATGATTAGATTCGGATTTTCTTGCTTCAGCCGGCGTAAGCGGCCCAAAAAGCTAAAGACCTTCTGTTCAGCCTTTGCCCGAATAGCGCACGTGTTCAGGAGGATCAGATCGGCCTGCTCTATGTCATCTATAGGTATATAATTCAGAGGCGCCAGCATCTGCACCATCCGTTCCGAATCATAGTGATTCATCTGGCAGCCGATAGTTTTGATGTAAAGAAGATTTTGTTTCATAATTTTCTTTCAGAAAACAGAAAACAGAAAATAGAAAATAGAAGACAGAAAATAGAAGTCTAACCCCTGCCCTCTGACCTCTATCCTCTGTCCTCTGACCTCTGACCTCTGACTTCTGTCCTCTGACCTCTGTCATCTGGCCCCCGGCCCCTGACCTCTATTCCTGAACGTAATCGATTTTATATCAGCCATCTCAATCTTGATGGAACCATACGAAAGTGTTCCATAGCATGGTTGGTCTTTTTCGACGGTTAACGTTACAGATGTGTTGTCCTTTAGCTTTACGTTTGCTGTCAATATTTCATCTTTCAGAAAAAAATGCACGGATGCAATCTTATCAAATGGAATAGATATATGAGCATTCCCTCTCTTGCCTGATATAAAGAGTTCTCCGTCACAACTGAATTTTTCAAGATCCATGGTAACATCAGACCGATCAACCATGGCGACGGCATAGTTTATTTCAGGTTCGGGTACTATTACGGGTGCAGAACCGTCCGTGGTCCCCATTCCCATCAAAAACAGAGAAAAGACAACGGTGGAGATAAGATATGCAATTTTTTTCATGACCGTTCCTTTTTGATGATTTCGCAAAAAGTCTTTGATGAGCTTATCTTGGTTTTATCATCTGTCATTTATCATCTATCATTGGGCATTTACCATTAAAAAAATGACAGATGACAAATGTGAAATGATTAATGATCAACGAGAGTCTTATCAAGTGACCAATCAAGCGAATTGAAGACTTTTTGCGAAATCATCCTTTTTGATCATAATTTCTTTGCTCAGATCTTCCAGTACCATTTCTACATCATCTTCACAACCAGGTGCGATGTAAACAACTACTATCCCTTGCTGAGGATCGAGCGTCCTTACTATGGCCATACCATCGTAGCCTTCCAGGATAAACCTGAGAAAGTATATTTGACGTCGATCAATTCGATAGGTCTTTTGTATAGTTTCTGAAAGATCCATCTTTTATTAATACCATCATACCCCTCCTTTTTTCAACAAAAAACAGTGTTGTGCTGATGTGAAGCGTGTGATAGGTTTTTGATGACAGATGACAGATGACAGATGACAGATGACAGATGACAGATGACAGATGATAGATGATAGAACAGATTGAAAAGTTTGAGACTAAGTTGATTGATCAGCACTTGGCTGAAGATCGAGGGATGATCGCCGTCTGCGGTTACGATGATAGAGTTATTAAGAACGGTCAGTTCGGTGGAGAGGTCCTGGAATCTGTCTTTGACTCGATCAATATTCTTGGCCTGGTCTATTTCATGCCGCATCCTCTTTACCAAAGAATATTCCAGCATCTGTCAAAATCTGTTTCAGTCCTTTCACCCGAAGATTGCGAAACGCGCACATTTCTGCATGACATCCCCGTGATAGAGAAATTTGAACCGGAGTTGATCGCGAATGCCCTTTCTCGACGCAAGGGGGCCGTATTTCGCAGTGGGGCCGTTATAGCCCGGGGGACTGTGACCATTGAGCAGGCCTTTATTGCCGCAAGCTCTGTTGTTCACGCGTTATTTATCAATTATTTCATTGAATACTGGCGTAAGATACGCAGGGGCCGCCTTACCTCGTCCGACCGTAATCATTTCGAACATGTATTGGAAGGCCTCTTCTCTTTACCTGAAGGAACTTTTCCATTGGGATGTGGACCTTTTGACTCTGAGTCTGTTATTTTAAAGGAGATGGCCCGTGCAGGAAAGGCGATAGTAGACGCTGGTTTGGTTGATTCATTCTTTGGCAATGTCAGTTATACAACAGAAGGGATCTGTTATATCAGTGAGACTGGAAGCAGCCTGGACGAACTGGAAGGCGCTATTGTCGCCGTGCCGATAAACGGCTCTTCCAGCGTGGGGCTTACTGCATCCTCTGAATTGGACGCTCATATGAGAGTCGTAGAAAAGACCGGCTGTAGCTCCATCCTGCACGGCCATCCGAAATTTTCCGTGATTGCCTCTATGATGTGTGAAGAAGACGGTATCTGTCAGCACGACTGTTACAAGAACTGTCCTAAGTTAAGAGACCTTGAAGGGGTTCCGATTGTCTCCGGAGAAATCGGGGCGGGGGGGCTGGCAAAAACGCTACCTGCTCGTATCGAAAAGGACAGTGGCGCCATCGTTTACGGGCACGGTGTATTTACAACAGGTACGAGCGACTTCAGGAAGCCGTTTGATACGATGGTAGAGATAGAGCGGATGGCGCGGGAATCTGTTCTGAGGCGGTGTAAGGATTGAGGGATTGAGGGCCTCTACGCCTAAGTCTCCTTTCGGCGGAGCTGTCCGCAGGCAGCAGAGATATCCGTCCCCTTGCTGTGGCGTATAATGGTCGTGTAGTGGTGATCGATCAAGATTTTTTGAAATGCGAGGATTGCTGATTCAGTTGGTCGGTTAAAATCGCTCTCTTCAAAGGCATTAAAAGGAATCAGGTTGATCTTTGCCCGAAGCGGCCGTAGAATTTTGGCAAGACGCCGCGCGTCTTCTGGCGAATCATTTACCCCCGAGATCAGGATATACTCAAAGGTAATTATCCGGCGGGGCGGAAGTGGAAATTTCTTGCAGGCTTCGATAAGGGTTTCAATCGGATAGTGTCGGTTGATTGGCATGAGATAGTCTCTTGTTTTATTATCGGCTGCGTTAAGGGAGACTGCGAGATTAACAGTGATATCCTGTCCCAATTGCTCGATCTTCGGCACGAGACCCACCGTGGAAAGTGTCACCCTCCTGTTTGAAAATTGCAGCCCATTGTTTGCCGTAAGGACTCGAAGGGCAGCGATGACGTTGTCATAATTGGCAAGGGGTTCTCCCATCCCCATCAGGACAATATTGGTAAGCCTCATGTCCGATTTAAGCCCTTTCTGAATC
>DAOVGD010000083.1 GCA_030672555.1 Desulfobacterales bacterium | reverse complement strand
GCCTCAATTAACGGTTTCAGTGTCTTTGTGTCTTTGGCTGAAATGGCTACTGCATTGAGTTGCCTGCATTTTCTTTCTGCAAAATCCTTCTCAACAAGGTCCTCTTTATTCAGAACTCTAAGGGTTGAAATGTTATTGAGGCGAAGTGATTCTAAGATCTGTTCCACTGATTCGATCTGCTGTGTGAGACGCGGATTGCTGATGTCAATCACGTGAATAAGCAGGTCAGCATCCTCCAGTTCTTCCAGTGTGGCCCGAAACGCAACAATAAGGTCTTTCGGAAGATCCCTGATAAAGCCAACAGTATCAGTAATAATTACTTCGGTATCACGCGGGAATTTCAACCTTCGGCTCGTAGGATCAAGGGTGGCAAAGAGACGATTTTCAGTCAATATATCGCTCTTTGTAAGAGTATTCAACAAGGTAGATTTTCCGGCATTGGTGTAACCGATAATCGAAATAATAGGCAGGCCCTTCCTCTTTCGCTTGGCCCTGCGTTGGGCACGCTGTTTTCTGACTGTTTGAAGTTGCTTCTCCAACCGTCTGATCCTGTCGTGTACCCGGCGCCTGTTAATCTCAAGCTTTGTCTCACCTGGGCCCCTTCCTCCAATCCCTCCTGTCAGCCTGGACATGGCTGTATTTTTTTCTATTAGGCGGGGCAATAGATACTTGAGTTGAGCAAGTTCTACCTGTATCTTTCCTTCCCGTGTACGTGCCCTTCGCGCAAATATGTCGAGAATCAACTGGGTCCTATCGATCACCTTCAGTTCGGTCATATCCGTGATGGAACGGACCTGAGAAGGATTCAGGTTCTGATCAAATATTAGGAGATTGGCTCCTCTTTGAAGGGCTAATATCACCAATTCACTTAATTTCCCTTTTCCAAGTAAGTATCGGGGGGCTGCCTTCCGATACTGGACGATGGTATCAACAACATAGGTGCTGCTCGAGCGTGCCAGCTCTGTTAGTTCCGCCATTGATTCCAACGCAATTTTTTTTGGAGCAGTTGTTACGCTTATCAGGATTGCCCGATCCGCTCCTTCTATTTTCTGTATAGGCCCCTTTTTTGCGAATTCTTCTTCAAGGGAGAGGATCAACTTATGACAATCGATATTAAGATTCCCATATTGAATCGCTGGAAGAATTTCCCAATTCATACTGTTTGATGTCTCTGGGAGAAGATGTGCAGGATATATCCGGTCCGGTGTCCCATGTTGAGTAACTGTAATAGCACTTACAAGATCGAGCCGTAGAAACACAAGATCCATCAGGTCATCCTGGGTCAGGGGCTCGTTCTGAAGATGTGTATGGACCAAACGAAGGCCTTTCAGACGCCCTTTTCCAATACGGTATTTGTGGATGTCATCAGGGAGAAGAATCTGCTGGTGTTTACCAACAATGACATATTGTGTGACCCCCTGTCGATCAATCAAGAGCCCGATCTGACGGTTGGTTTCTCTGGAGAGACCACATATTGCACGGGCCAGTTCTGGTGAGACAAGATACTCAGGGTGTGTTTTACGACGATATAGATTCTGAAGTCGACGGACCTGATCTCCTTTTAGGCCGCTGATGTTACCGTATAGTTTTATAATCGATTCCTTTCATAACCTTCAATGTATTGATTTTAAATGAGAAAACCTGGTACTCTGGGTCAGATCAGAAAAAATTGGCTCTGCCCTGCCTTGGCTGTTAACAGAAGTGCCTAAAATGCCTAAAGTTTAAAGTGCCTAAACCGGACTTTTTACCATTATACAATAAACAAGAATAGTTGACAAATGCCCTCTTTCAGTATAATGATCTAACAATTATAAGGTTATGTAGAATTTGTTTTAAGAAGTTAATAACATAGATATTTATCACTTTCACGCGTAGCATCGTTTGCACAATCTAAAACATAGGTAAATTAATAATGGAACAGAACACGTCCCATATAGAACCCACCACTTTTCCGATTGCAAGGGAGGGGTATCCTTTTATCTTTGCATCAGCCTTTACAACCGCT
This sequence comes from Desulfobacterales bacterium, assembly GCA_030672555.1. Taxonomy (GTDB): domain Bacteria; phylum Desulfobacterota; class Desulfobacteria; order Desulfobacterales. The sequence goes on along the minus strand of DAOVGD010000083.1, from coordinate 7,156 downwards.
GTATTGGCCCTTTTGGGATTAACTGTACTGACCCTGTTTTTTTTGGTGCTGACATTTTTTATCTGTTTTTTCTTTAGAGATCCTGATAGGGTTGCGCCCCGTGACTCTGCCGCAATCGTTTCGCCTGCTGACGGCAAGGTGATCACTGTAGGTGAGGTGGAAACTACCCCCTTTGATGACCAGAGGATGCTTAAGATAAGCATTTTTATGTCAATTTTCAACGTACATGTTAACAGAATCCCTTTTGATGGAGAGGTAGAGGACATTGTCTACCATCCAGGCAAGTTTTTTTCGGCAAATCTGGACAAGGCCTCCAAAGAAAATGAGCATAATGCGATAAAGATCAGGACAGGAGATAACCGGAGCTTCTGGGTAGTTCAGATCGCAGGGCTTATCGCACGTAGAATTATCTGCAAGATAGGAAAAGGGGACAAGGTGAGCAAGGGAGATCGGTTCGGGCTGATCTGTTTTGGCTCAAGGCTTGATGTCTACCTGCCGACAGACGCAAAAATAGAAGTTTCTGAAGGAAAAGTCGTCAGGGCTGGAGAAACTATTTTAGGATATATGCCATGAAAAGAAACAAAAAAGCCGAAAAGAGGGATGCACGACGCGGGATATACATTCTTCCCAGCCTTTTTACCTCAGCCAACCTGTTTTGCGGCTTCTATGCTATTGTGGCCGCCATCCAGGGAGGGTTTGCCAAGAGCGCTATAGCCATTATGGTGGCAGCGGTATTTGACAATTTAGACGGAAAGGTTGCACGGGTTACTCATACCGAAAGCAAATTCGGCGTTGAGTACGATTCATTATCCGACGCTATATCGTTTGGAGTGGCTCCCGGTATAGTGGCATATCTCTGGGCACTGAAGCCTTTCGGGCGGCTGGGCTGGCTCGCTGCATTCCTTTTTGTTGCGTGCGGGGTGCTGCGCTTGGCAAGATTCAATACGCAAAAAGATACGGTAAGCAGTGAATATTTTGTTGGTCTCCCCATCCCTGCGGCTGCTTGCATGATCGCTACGATGATATTGTTTATCAACCGGATCGGCGTGCTGAGCGCTGATCGAAACATAACGATATTAATATTGATATATGTGTTATCCTTTTTAATGGTAAGCACTATCAAGTATAACAGCTTTAAAAGATCTGCAATCTTCAGAAAAAAGAACTTTAATACTTTGGTGGCAGTAGTGCTGATATTGAGCGTGATCGCCTATGAACCGAGTGTGACATTCTTCTTCCTTGCACTCACATATATTGCATCAGGTCCTGTTACTGCGTTATTGCACAGGAACAAGACCGCAATGAAACCTGAACCTGAAAAGCCATCCGAAGGACATATGTAGACCGTGGGACAGACGATTACTGAAAAGATTTTAGCCGCCCATTCAGGCAAAGATAGTGTAACTCCGGGAGAACTTATTACTGTTAAGATCGACCTTGCATTAGCAAACGACATAACTGCTCCTATTGCCATTAAGCTCTTTGAAGAGGCACAGGTGAAATCTGTATTTGATCCGGACAAGATAGCGTTAGTCCCGGACCACTTTGTTCCGAACAAGGACATCAAATCAGCGACTCAATGCCAGATCCTTCGCCAATTTGCTCGCAAACATAAGATTGCCCATTTCTTTGAACTGGGAGAAATGGGCGTTGAGCATGCACTTCTCCCTGAACAGGGTATTGTACTTCCAGGAGATATTGCAGTCGGCGCTGATAGTCACACCTGTACGTATGGCGCGCTTGGGGCGTTTGCTACCGGAATGGGAAGTACGGACATCGCCGCTGCCATGATTACAGGAGAAGTATGGCTCAAGGTCCCGGAATCTATGAAGTTTGTTTATTCAGGGCAACTACAAAAATGGGTTACCGGAAAGGATCTTATCCTTTATACCATTGGAGACATCGGAGTAGACGGTGCTCTGTACCGGGCAATGGAATTTACGGGTGACACAATAGAGGCGCTTGGAATGTCTGATCGCATGACCATAGCCAATATGGCCATTGAAGCCGGAGGGAAAAATGGTATCATTGCACCGGATGACACTACTCGCGGCTATGTGGAAAGCCGGGCTAAACGCCCGTATGAATTCTATCAGAGTGATCCGGATGCCCGATATATAGAGGTCAAAGCATATGACGCGTCTCAAATTGAACCCCAGGTGGCTTTTCCGCATCTGCCCGAGAATACCCGGGGAATCTCTGAGGCAGGAAATGTTCCGATTGACCAGGCAGTGATAGGATCGTGCACCAATGGAAGGTTGGAGGATCTTCGTTTGGCGGCGGAAGTTCTGAAAGACAGAATTATAGATCCCCGAGTACGACTGATTATAATTCCGGCTACTCCCACGATATACCGGGAGGCAATGGAAGAAGGGTTGTTCGACATATTCCTTAAAGCAAAGGCGATCATCAGTCCTCCAACCTGTGGTCCTTGCCTTGGCGGCCATATGGGAGTCCTTGCCCCGGGCGAACGAGCCATTGCAACTACCAATCGGAATTTCATAGGTCGAATGGGGCACCCCAGCAGTGAGGTATATCTTTCCAATCCGGCTGTTGCGGCTGCATCGGCAATCCTTGGGCGGATTGGAAGCCCGGAGGAACTGTAGAAGCATGGAGTAATGGAATGTTGGAGTAGTGGAGTGTTGGAATAAGTAGAACTCGTAACCTATATTAAATCCATCACTCCAGTACTCCAGCACTCCATTATACCGTAACTGACTACCTATCAAATATGAACAGGGTACAAGTTTTTCGTGTATAAGAGTACGCAATAAGGAACACGTCATGAAGATTGAGGGTAAGGTTTGGAAGTTCGGAGATAACATTGACACGGATGTAATTATTGCGGCACGATACCTCGTTACCTCTGACCCTCACGAATTGGCTGAACATGTGATGGAGGACATGGATCCCGAATTTTCCGGAAAGATTCAACCGGGCGATATCATTGTGGCAGGTAAAAATTTCGGTTGCGGCTCATCAAGGGAACATGCCCCGATTGCTATCAAAGGAGCAGGCATCGCCTGCATTATAGCAGAGAGTTTTGCCCGTATCTTTTTCAGGAACGCTTTTAACACAGGCTTGACTATATTTGAATCTCCTGAAGCAGCACGATCAATTCAAGAAGGAAACATTGTATCGGTAGATGCGGATACCGGATCTATTACAGACAAGACAACGGGCGCCACATTTGCAGCCGTCCCGATTCCGTCGTTTATGAAGGAGCTGATAGATGCAGGCGGATTGATGCCGTATGTGTTGAAGAAGCGATTAAAGAATTGAGGGATTGGGGAATTAGCAATCCCCCAACCCCTAACTTTGATGATTTATATCAATATATATGAAAGGATCGGTTAGAAACATATGGCGAAAAATGATTATGAGATTGCGGTGATTCCAGGAGATGGAACCGGTCCGGAAGTGGTCGCTGAGGGAATAAAGGTCCTCAAAGCCGTTTCCGGACTATCCAACTTTAATCTTACCTTTACTAAATACAATTTGGGAGGAGAAAACTATAAGGCCACCGGCGAAACCCTTTCCGATAGCACCGTAGAGTCTTTAAGAAAAATGGACGCCATCTATCTCGGGGCGATAGGACATCCGGATGTAAAACCCGGCATACTGGAAAAAGGGATACTTTTGAAACTCCGATTCAGCCTGGATCAATATATCAACCTCCGCCCTGTCAAGCTCTATGAAGGCGTGGATTGCCCTTTGAAAAGTAAGGGCCCCGAAGATATAGATTTTGTTGTGATTAGAGAGAATACAGAAGGGCTTTACGCCGGTGCCGGGGGATGTTTGAAAAAAGGAACGCCGGATGAGGTAGCCATCCAGGAATCGATAAATACCAGAAAAGGTGTTGAACGCTGCATTCGTTATGCCTTTGAGTTCTGTAGAAAACGAAATCAGGCGAAACAACTCACCCTGTGTGGAAAAACAAACGTATTAACTTACGCGTTTGACCTGTGGGAACGCACATTTCATGAGGTGGCAGAAGATTATCCCGACATAAAGACAGACTATGCGCATGTGGATGCCATCTGCATGTGGATGGTAAAGAATCCCGAGTGGTTTGATGTGATCGTCACTGACAACATGTTTGGTGACATTATTACCGATCTGGGCGCCATGATCCAGGGGGGGATGGGGATTGCCGCGGGAGGGAATATCAATCCTGAAGGGGTCTCCATGTTTGAGCCGATCGGAGGATCTGCTCCCAAGTATACCGGAAAACAGGTGATCAATCCGCTCGCAGCGATATGCGCCGCGCAAGTCATGTTGGAAACATTGGGTGAAAAAGAAGCGGCCGATAGGATAGAAAAGGCTGTGATGAAGGTAGTTCGAGAAGACATCAAAAGTCTTTCCGCGGGGAAGATGGGATATAGTACGTCAGAGGTTGGCGATCTGGTGATTGAAGCGTTGTAAACACGCTTTAGGGGACGGAGTGGTAGAACAATGGAGTACTGGAGTGATGGGAAAAAGAATAACCACCACTCCATCACTCCAGTACTCCAGCACCCTCATACTGTATCAATCAGTTATTTTGAGGAGAGAGATAGAATAGAGGATGAGTAAACTATTTAACGTTGCAGTGGCCGGGGCCACCGGTGCTGTGGGAAATCAGATGATTTCCTGTTTAGAAGAACGTAATTTTCCGGTTAAGGACGTAAAGTTTTTGGCGTCGAGCCGCTCTGAAGGAAAAAAGCTACGATTTAAAGGAGATCAGATTCCTGTAGAAGAGATGACGGAACGCTCTTTCAAAGGGGTCGATATTGCGCTTTTTTCTGCAGGAGGAGAGCCCAGCACCCATTTTGCTCCTTTTGCGGCAAAAGCAGGGGCCGTAGTAGTTGATAATTCGAGCGCATGGCGCATGGATCCTGATGTCCCCCTGGTTGTCCCGGAAGTTAATCCGCATGCGATCGCCCAATACACCAACAAGGGGATTATTGCTAATCCGAATTGTTCCACCATACAGATGGTGGTAGCGCTGGCGCCTATCCACCGTAAGGTAGGAATAAAACGGATCGTGGTCTCCACATATCAGGCGGTTTCCGGTACAGGAAAAAATGCGATTGACGAACTGTTTGATCAAACACGAGCCATGATCAATTTTGTTGACTATAAAACAGAAGTGTATCCTCACAGAATAGCATTCAACTGCCTTCCGCACATTGATATATTTTTGGATAATGGTTATACCAAAGAAGAAATGAAGATGGTCAATGAGACCAGGAAGATATTGGAAGACAATACTATAGGAGTAACTGCAACTGCTGTGCGCGTACCGGTTTTTTTCGGACACTCGGAATCGGTAAATATTGAAACACGCACACACATGACACCAGAGGAAATCAAGCTGCTGCTGGAGGATGCCCCTGGTATTAAAGTGGTCGACGATCCTGCCGAGAATTTGTATCCGCTTGCGGTTGATGCAGCCGGAAAGGATGATACGTTTGTAGGGCGAATTCGAGCTGATGAGTCGATTGAAAACGGAATCAACTTGTGGGTGGTTGCTGATAACATTCGAAAAGGGGCTGCAACCAACGCGGTTCAGATTGCCGAGGTGCTGGCTAAGGACTACCTATAGGATTTTCGATTGTCGATGTTCGATTGTCGATTGATCCACAGGGTTCTTGATTGCGGTTTGCTATGAGGCAAAGAAACAGCTTTCTACAATTGTTTGAAAAGTGCTATACTGAATCCACGGATTTCAAAGGGGTTGTTAAAATCCGCAATTCAAAATCGAAAATACTAAACAACGGGAGACTCAAGATGGAATTTGAAAAATTTATACCGGAAAAAGTTAAGAAAAGATTTCCGAACATAAAGACGCCTCTTATAAATGGCAGGCCATTGGTCAAGACCGCCAAACAGAACAATGCCATGATTATTGCCTGCAACTGCCGGTGCAAACTGCCGGTGGAAGGGATTGCCCGCGCCTCTATGGCTACAGGCGCGCCGGTTATGTACGAAATTGCAAAATCAGAATTGGGTTACACAGAATTCACCCCTGCAACGTATGTTGAGCATGTTGTTTCCGTGAATGAAACGATTGGCAATACTGCTGTCCCGTTCAGCGTGCACGCAGACCATCTTACCGTGAAAAACCCCGACCAAGTGGAGGAGGTCCGAAATCTTATTGCTGAGGAATTAGACGCCGGCTTTACCTCGTTTGCGATTGACGCCTCCCATATGGAAAACGAGCTGAACCTTGCTGCAACAAAAGACTTGGCGCAAGCGATTCAGGATGCAGGTTATTGCCTTGAAGTAGAACTCGGAGAAATCGGAGCGAAGAAGGGGGGTGCAGAAGGCTTCACACAGCCGGATGAAGCTGCCTGGTTCATCGGAGAATTAAACAAGGCGGGCATCCATCCGGATCTGTTGGCGATTAATAATGGTTCGATTCATGGCACCTATTTTGGAACCGCCCATGAAGGGATACAACTCGATCTAACTGAGGAGATCTGGGACGCGATTCAGCCGTGGGACCTGGATATTGCTCAACATGGGATTACAGGTACTTCCCTTAGTAAAATTCGTCAATTTATCAACTATGGAATACGCAAAGGGAATGTAGGCACCTTTTGGCAAAATATTTCCTTTGGAATAGCCATGAACGAAAGCGGCAATGCTCTAACCACGCCTGATAAAGGCTACATCACCCGTTCTTATCGCGGGATTCCCGATTCCCTCTGGGAGGAAATGTGGAAGTGGGCTGCAGAGACCGGAAATATTGGAGGGAATATCAAGAAGGCAAACAAGGTATTTACAGATAAGCTCAACAACATAGACCGTGTTTATAAAGATCGAATTACTGCCCAGGGTTACGAGGAGGCAGTAAAACTGTTTGAGGCCACCAACTCGATCGGTCTCGCTCCAAAGGTTTGGGAGTACTTAAAAGCGGGCTCCTGAATATAGAGGGGGTGTGTCCAAAACCAGTATGATCGAAATCGTTGACGTTCATAAGTCGTTTAATGGCCAAAAGGTTCTCGATGGCGTCAATTTATCGATAGAGGCCGGAAAGATTACCGTTATTATAGGCAAAAGTGGCGAAGGTAAAAGTGTTCTGCTAAAGCATATAATCGGTCTGCTAAAACCGGACAAGGGCCAAATTCTTGTAGATGGTATTGATATTACAAGGCTCAATGACCGCCAG
>DAOVGD010000125.1 GCA_030672555.1 Desulfobacterales bacterium | reverse complement strand
TTTCTACCTCATGTAACCTGGATAGATTCTCTCCTCGGAATCGTGTCAGGGGGCGGCAGCCTCCTTGTAGTTGCCATTCTTTATGAATTCATTGCAAAAAAGGAAGGAATGGGAGGGGGAGATATTAAACTCCTGGCAATGATCGGAGGTTTTTTAGGATGGCAGGGGGTTGTGTTCACGATATTCTCCAGTTCTATTCTCGGGACCGTGGTTGGAATTTTTGTTGCGCTTAAAACAAGACAGGGACGTCAGGTCGCCATACCCTTTGGTCCATTTTTGAGTATCGGAGCATTGTTATACATCTTTCAAGGCCCTGAGATCATCCTGTGGTATTTTGAACTCTTGTAGTGAGACCTTGCACAAGACCTATCCCAAGTGCTAAGAAAATAACCAATGAAGGTGACTACCCCAAATCTTCGCACTGAAGTCTTATTGACGCTTGTATTCCTTTTATTAATCGGAATGGGGCTCATGAGTGTGGTCACCTTAAAGATAACAGAAGGGAATCTTATTCGGTATCAAAAAGAGCTGGGGCTTTCCGCTATTCAAAGCTTACAAAAATCGATCGATGAGACCGGAATAAATGCGGTTACCCCTGTCTTCCGCAATCGATTAAAGGAGCGTCTGTCTGAGCAAATAAGGGGAATGTCCTTACCTCGCTTATTCAAAAAGTTGGAGGTCATAGGAAAGGATCTTACCATCTGGGCATCCAACACCGGGCACCCCTCACCCCAAACTGTGGATATTCGTTTTTCTTCTTTTTTTCAGTCTAAAAGACGTGAAATCTACATAACTCAGGATACACTGAGTATTATAGCCCCTCTTTTCCTCAATACCGATTGTGTTGCTGCTGCAAACGTCGAAGTCCGTCTCGACACTGTCCGTCAAACCATAGGCAAACTGCATGCAATGATTCTGCTTTATATCGGTTTGAATATCTTAATCCTTGTGATAATTGGTAACTTTTTGCTGTCAAGAATCGTAATCAAACCGATAGGCCGTCTGGTCAAATTAACTGATCAGTTTGAAGATAGTGATATCTTCAGTCTTGTAACAAGTTATGGCCGAAATGAAATCAGCAGGTTGGCTGTCGCCCTTAGCAGGATGCTGAAAAGGTTGGGAGAAAATAAAAAACTTTTAGAAGCCCAGATAGATTCTCTGACCAAGGCAAATCAGAAATTAAAAGAGGCGCGCGAAGAGGTTGTACGGTCAGAGAGGCTCGCCTCGCTCGGACGTTTGGCTGCAGGGGTTGCACATGAGATCGGGAACCCCATAGGAGCTGTACTGGGATACACAAATATCCTCATCGAGGAGACAAAAGACGATGAATCATCAAAAGATTATCTCAAGAGAATTGAAGAGGAAATTATCCGTATAGATACTATTGTCCGCGAACTCCTCGACTTCGCCCGGCCGTCACACTCAGAACCTGTAAAAGTAGACCTAAATCTGATCGTCAATGAGACAATTTCTTTCTTTTCCCATCAAAAAATAGCAAATCAGATCGAACTCGTATCAGAATTGTATAATGAATCCCTTCCGATATGGGTCGATTCCAATAAAATCAAACAGGTGCTAATTAACCTGATCCTCAATGCCTATGATGCTATGATGGAAAAACAGGGAATGCTAAACAAAGAAGAAAAAGGTTGGACACCAAGACTCACTATCATAACAGAAAAGGCTTCTTCTGATCATCCAAGCCTCCAGTCGTACAAAGAAAAAACATCGGGGGTCTGTGCCCTTCTGACAGTCTCAGACACGGGCACAGGGATCGCCAGAAGTAATTTGGAAAAAATATTTGATCCTTTTTATACAACCAAACCTCCGGGAAAAGGTAACGGTTTAGGTCTGGCGATATCCTTAAGAATTATTGAATCATTCAAAGGAAACATTCATGTTGCAAGCACAAGAGGAGAGGGAAGCACATTCACGGTCATATTTCCGATAGCTGGTGAGTCAGCTAATTGAGGTTGTACTTCGACACCAAACGTGACAGGTAGGTTCGCTGGACATCAAGCACCTTGGCTGCCTTGCTCTTATTCCCTCCGGTGCTGTTAAGTGTCATGATGATAAATTCTTTTTTGAAGTGATCCACCGCATTCTTAAGGCTCATGCCAACCTGTATATCACCTCCATAATTAGATGATGAGGTCTGTATTGGCAGGTCTTCCGGCAATATCTCTTTCCCATTCCCCATGACCACCCCTCTCTCAATAGCATTCTCCAGTTCCCTGACATTGCCGGGCCAGTCATACTGAACAATTTTCTCCATGGCAGCAGGAGATATTTTGAGATCCATTGTCCCCCTTTCTTTGTTAAAAATGTTCAAAAAGTGTCCGGCCAGCAACGAAATATCTTCTCTTCGTTCCCTAAGTGCGGGCATATGGATCTGGACTACGTTTAAACGATAATAAAGGTCTTCTCTAAATCTTCCTTCAGAGACCTCTCTTAAAATCTCTTTGTTCGTTGCCGATATAACCCTGACGTCAACAGAGATCGGGCTATTTCCTCCAACGGAATAAAAAATTCCTTCCTGTAATACCCGCAAGAGTTTGACTTGCATTGTAGGGCTCATCTCACCCACTTCGTCCAGAAACACAGAACCTTCATCAGCCATTTCAAACATTCCTATCTTTTTGGTAACAGCCCCTGTAAATGAGCCTTTTTCATAACCAAAAAGCTCTGCTTCCAACAGGGTTTCAGGAAGCGCGCCGCAATTGATTACAACTAATGGCTTATCTTTTCTTGGACCAGCTCGATGGATCAATCTGGCGAGCAATTCTTTGCCTGTTCCACTCTCTCCACTGATAAGGGTGCTTGCCTTTGAGTTGGCTACCTTATATGCATCTCCTATAGCCTTTCGAATGGCCTCGCTTTCGCCGACAATCTCATATCTATTACCAAGCTCTTCTTTGAGGTTCTTATTCTCCTTTTTTACCGCGTTAAATTTCCGGGCGTTGTTAATAGCCGTAGAGGCCAAGCCAGCAAAGCTTGTTAAGATCTCAAGATCTGCCTCCTGTATAGGCCTGCCATCCTCCCGATCAATAATTTCAACCACTCCAATAACTGCACCATTTGTCTTCATGGGAACGCATGCAATGGACCGTGTCTGGAAGCCGATCGATTCACTGATCTTTTTATCCCACCTTTCGTCCTTCGCAACGTCAGGGATCAAAAGCGGTTCACCTGTTTCTGCCACATAACCTGCTATCCCTTGCCCTACATTTATCTCGTATTTCTTTATCTCTTCTTTCTTCTCTCCTGTGGCGATTTTAAAATAGAGCTTTTTTGTTTTAGGATCCAGTAACAGTAAAGAACTGGCCTTTGCATTCATCACATTGGTAGACGTTTCTATAATAAGTTGCAAAAGCTGATCCAGATCAAACGCAACGGACCCCCAGCTGGAAATCGCTTTTAAAACATCTATTCTCGGGTCAGAGGCTTTACTTTTATTCACTGTATTTTCTCCTATACAGCGTTTTACAATTGGACTTATGAATTTATGACCATGGATATAGGATGTATACAATATGATACAATATTAGTATCGTCACAAAATCGAAAACATTTAGGTGTATCTTTCAATATTATGTGTATAAAGGGGGGCCAAAGGTATCCCCGGCGATGTAAGCCTTTTAGGGAGTAGTGGGATATTGGAGTACTGGAGTGTTGAGTTATATCTTTGACTCAAGTTTGATATTTAATCTATCTTGTTTAACACAAGCCCTGTAACCACCTTGGGATAAAAATAGGTCGACTTTCTCGGCATGATCAATCGGGCATCTGCAATCTCTTGAACTTGCACAATTTTTGTAGGATTCATAATGAACGCTATGGCGCTTTTTTGCTTGCGGACAGATTCTATGGCGTTAGATAGTTTGCTGGTATATGAAATCTTGTACTTATCGTCTAAATCCCTTTCAGTAAGCTCAAGAATTTTCTTTAAGATGACCTGAGTCAAGACAGTAACATCGAGTCTCTTCAAGGGCTTCGGCAACTTATCCCCAAAAAGATGTTCCATCACCCCTTCTCTCAGTCGCAATATGTAAAATGCATCTTTGCCCTTCATGAATACCCCGATGGCATTCCCCGCTTTTGCATTTGATTGCAGGTTGTCCAAAAAGGCTGTTTCTGTCTTTTTCCGGTCTGTCCCATTAAAGGTTTCCGTATCAAAAAAAGGGCTGACCCTCTCAAAAAATGTATCCAATCTCTCTTTTGGGAGATCATTAATAAGACGATGCGCCGGGAGCACGGTCAGTCCTGGATCGTGCATGCTGCTCAAATACATCATAACATATCTACACGAAGCATCTTCGGCCAAATCAGGATCCTCTGCAATACGTTTGTTCCGGTAGTTCAGGGCTGTTTCATAACGGTGATGCCCATCAGCTATATATAGTGGTTTTTCTAACATATCTGTTGACACAGTATCGATTACACCAGGATCTGTGATCCGCCATAAGCGATGGTAAAACCCATCCTGGTCTTCAAAAGCTATATCAGGACTCTTGCCTGCAATCGCCTGTTTTAACTGGCTGATAATTTTGTTATCTCGATCCGAGTACAGGGAAAATATGGGGCAAAAATTGGCATGACAGGTTTCCATGAGTCTGAGGCGTTCTATTTTGGTCGCTGAAAACGTACGCTCGTGGGGAAGAATGACCCCGTTGTCAAAGTCCTCCAGGCCTACTAATGCAATCAATCCGCAACGGGTCATCTGACGCCCCTGGACTGAATAATCCATCTCCGTAAAATAGAGGGCCGGTTCCATGTCCCGCACTAAAATATTGCTCGTCTGCCACTTCTCAAACTCCGCCGCTGCCCGCGCATACCAATTCTCGGTTTCAGAGTCTGTCGGATACTCCTTACCCAGGATCAAACGAATAATATTTTGAGGATGAGTCTTGTAAAAAGCACCCTGTTCTTCCGGTGAAATAACATCATAGGGGGGGGTCACAACATCTTTTAGTTCCTTAATTTTTTCCGACTCATAGAGGAGCCCGCGAAACGGTATAACTCTTGCCATTAGTTTGCGTTCCTTTCTTTATATAATTTGGCCTGATGTACAAATGCCTCGATTCTGGTCTTCATATTGGTCTGTTTTTGTCCGTCGTACACTGCGTTCAAAACAGGAAGGTTTTTGTAAGGCTTGAGGGCCTGTTTGAAAATCGGCACCAGGGTATTCCCTAACATACAGTTAAGCACATATATATTGTTTATCCCGCTCACACCCTCCTCTGCAAAACTCTGTACCCGTGCGGTAAGTGTAGCCAAAATCGGATCGATATCGTAGTGCAAGAATGGGCGGACCCTGTCGACTATGGTCTTCGACCGAAGAATGCCGAAGGGCTTCAGGTCGCCGTTTAAATGCGCCTCAATTCTGTCCGTCCACGACATCAGCCAGCGGTTGCGGAGGAAATAGTAAAAAGCGGCGCCATACGCCTTTTCTCTTAAGCGATATTTTGCGTAATAGTGTTCTGAAAAAAAGGCAAAGCAGTTGGAAACCGTAAGTCCATGGATCTTGACTTCAGCACCGAGCGCCTCATAAGTTCGTATCAGATCATGATTTGCCCAGGAATTCAGGACTGAATAAAACTCCCCAACGATCCCGATTATAGGACGTTTTTTACGCCGGTCCACTGGGACAGCATAAAGTGCTTCCACTCCTACTTTCAATGCGGAAAGCAACCGGCGGTCGTGCATCAAAGACCCGCTTGGTCTTTCCAATACTTTTGCAATCGATCGAATCCCTTTTGCATAGACTTGGTCGGTCTCCCCTTTGTTCCTTTCATAAGGACGAACATGAAAACGGAGCCGTTCAAGCACCTCTGCCGCAATCCACCCCTTCCATAGCGACATGGTAAAGTTCAATCCAAAAAGCCGTGATAATTCATCAAATCGCGTAGAGGTGAGCGGGCCGACAACAGGGACCTCATCAAGCCCCAGGCGGCGCATCAAATCAGCATGACCCAGGGCATACTGGGAAAACCGACACGCACCGTCGTAGTTCAGAATGAAGATCGCGGCATGGGAAGGGTCGAACCCGGAAAGTTCTGTCATCTTCACGAATTCGCCGCAAGTCACGATAAAGGGATGGCATTCTCTTCCGGAAGTAACCTGTCGGCCCAATACTTCTGAACGGTCGTCCGGTTGTTCGAGGATGCGCGCATCGATTCCCACACCCTTTAAGGCGGCCTCCATAATAAGAGAAAACGCCTGAGAAACGTAAGGGGAATAGACCGTCCGGTTTTCCAGCTTACGCATGAACGTTGGATTCGGGTGGAAGGGGTCCATCATCCCCTTTTCCCCCTGGATGATGAGATTCAGGTCAAGGCTTTTGTGCCTGGAAGCAGGACGACTGTGTTCGATCGTATCTAAAAAAGCTTCAATCCTGGTTACAATCCCTGCATCTCCGGTGTGATCGTCCACTTCCAGGACCAAATAGGGAATCCCTTCCATCTCTGCCTCAAGATATTTTAGGAAAAAGGAGTCAGGACCACACCCGAAGTTAGTGAGCATTACCGGAAGAAGACGACGGTCAGAACGAATCAGGGAAAGTATTCTCAAAAGGTCCTGGGTGTTCTTCCATACCACATTCGAATAATGCTCTGGTAATCTTATGGAAGATATCGGGAGAAAGTCATAGGGTATGGTAAGAAACCCTCTTGTGCGAAGCTTCCTGGGAATGTGCAGATTTAACCCCGGGTCAAAACTGTTATGTGACTTCCCCAAAAAGACTACCGCCTTTTCCTGAGGACCAAGTCTGCGAAGGAGTTCCCCTCCCCGTTTCCGGCAACTCTTCACAAAAAGGTCTTGCGCCGCAAAAGCAGCCTCTATTGCACGGTCTATCCTTTGCGGAACATTGCCGAGTTCCCTTCCCAAGCCACGAAGCTCTTTTCGCTGTTCCTTTCTGGGCCTCCCCCGATAAAGAACCGTGGAAATTATATTCACTTTGTCCCCTATAGCGGCGCGAACCATATAGGGTATGGACTGTACGTAAGGGCAGTTAAAACTCCGCGAAGTATCATTCCTATCGGTCTCACAATCGATTTCACAGGGCAGAAAAATCGCGTCCGTACCTTTCTCCATAAGCTCTACAATATGACCGTAAACCGCCTTTATCGGATAACATGTCTCTGAAGGAACATGGGAAAGCCCTTTTTCGATCTGTTGCTTGTTGGTCTCTTTCGAAACAACTACCTGATGCCCCAATTCTTTAAAAAAAGCATGCCAAAACGGGAAGTAATCGTAAAAGCTCAAGACGCGCGGAATCCCAATGACCCTGGAATTATCGAAGTCTCTTTTTGTTTCTGAAGTATCTCCGACCTCGTATCCGTTCAACAAGAGATCTTCTCGTTCCTTAAAAAGATCGGGGATATGGTCATAAGGTACACGGCCTGAACCTCTTTCATATCTGCCGCAAGTCCCGCCATAATATGACCGAAGCCGACCGTCCACAACAATCTGCTGGATCTGGCACACGTTGGGACATTTTTTGCATTGAAAGGAGGAAAGCTCATATGTACGATCTTTCAGATAAAATCCGGCAAACCGGCTTGTCTCGGAGGTCCTCTCCTGCTTTTCCTTTGCGGCCAGTGCCGCGCCGATCGCGCCGTTTACATTATGGTGTTCAGGTACGGTCACCTGGCGGCCGAGTATATTCTCAAAGGCCGAGACAACACTCTGGTTTCCTGCAACCCCTCCTAAGAACATGATCTTTTCCCCGATCTTTTTGCTCCCTACCACCTTTTCAAGGTAATTGTGTGCAATCGCATAAGAAAGGCCTGCTGCAAGATCACTTCTGCGGTATCCCACCTGCTGGTGATGAATCAGGTCTGATTCCATGAAAACAGTACATCGGGCACCAAGGTCTGCCGGGGCTCTGGAGGCAAAAGCAAACTTGCTGAAATCATGTTCAATCGAAACCTTCAAACGTGCAGCCTGTTCCTGCAAGAAAGAGCCGGTGCCGGCAGCACAGACCTTGTTCATTTCAAAATCAATTACCTGGCCATCCCGGCACCGTATATATTTTGAATCCTGTCCGCCGATCTCGATAATTGTATCAATAAAGGGATCGTGTGCAAGGGCGGCTTTGGCCTGCGCAGTAATCTCATTTAAGACCACATCCGCACCCACAAAATCACCTATAAAGTAACGGCCGCTTCCGGTAACACCCACCCCTCGAACAGAGATGCGGTCACCTATCTGTTCTCCCATCTCTGCCAGAGCAGCCCGTATCGTATCGATCGGTTCCCCCTCTGTAAAGGTGTAGCTTTTTGCCAGAACTTCTCCTGCCTCATCCACCAAGACCACGTTTGTGCTGACCGCTCCCACGTCTATACCGAGATATCCATCTTTTTCTGCGTTTGATCCTGTCTCATAAAACCGGTCTATTGTCTCAGGAGGATCAGAGCGGGGATGAAGCATTGTCAGATGAGACAATTTGTGATTTTGGGCCTCACTTCTAAGGCGACTCTCCAGCTTGCTGATCAGGTGGTCGGTGTCAATCACAGAGGCTTTTTCTCGCGCCTCCAAGGCAGCACCAAAGGCCCCCATGATCAAAAAATGTTCGGGTATGATTAACTCACCAGGGACAAGACTCAAAAGATCCTCAAATGCCCTCACCACACCCGGGTTGGCCGCTACCCCTCCCTGAAAGACAATGGGACGCATGAACGGTTTACCCTTACCAAGATTACTGATGAAATTCCGTGCCAACGCATAGCACAGGCCCGCTACCACATCGCTCTTGGGGATACCTTCCTGCTGCAGGTGAATCATATCGCTCTTTGCAAACACACTGCAACGCCCTGCAATAGGAGCCGGATTTTTCGATTGCATCGCAAGTCTTCCGAATGTCTCCTCAATATCGATCCCGAGCCTATGTGCCTGCTGATCCAGAAAGGAACCGGTCCCTGCCGCGCAGACATCATTTAGGGTATGATCTGTGATCAGTATATTACCGGTCCGCTCATCTTGTTCCAAAAAAATCAGCTTTGAATCCTGCCCCCCGATCTCAATAATAGTCCGAGCGTGTGGATAAAAATGTGAGGTGGCCCTGGCCTGGGTAAGTATTTCATTAACGGGAACAACACCCAGGATCTCTGCGATTGTCTCCCGCCCGCTGCCGGTGGTGACCACCCCGGAAAAGTGTTGGAATTCTTTGCGCAAATCGCAAAGAACTTCCAAAAGAAGCGGAAGGGGCTCTCCTTGAGTACGCCGGTATACGGAAGCCTCCAACTCATGATCGTCGTTAAGGACAACCACGTCAAGACTTACCGAGCCCATGTCGATCCCAAGATAGTATTTGTCTGAAACATACATTCTTTGTTTAGAGATCTCTACGCCCTCACATCCCGCCTTGGCGGGACATTTTTTAACGATGAACATCTCAATTGCTTTTCTCCCAAAATGCTCAAAGTCGTTCACAAAAGACTTTTTACGAAATCATCAATTTTATAAACTAATTAAAATAGGTTTTTTCCAAATAGAAATCAAGATATTTTTTAGAATGTTTGGATAGTCGAATTTTCTTCAAAACTGTGCTAATTAATGCATATAAGAGATTTTGCAAAAAGCTTTTATATAGAGGCAACTATAATGAACAAAAATGAAAGAGACTTATTGAAAATCTTGGGAACCATCTTGTTAGCTGTAGGTGTGGGTGTGTGGGGAGCTTATGCAGTGTTGCGTTTTGGGTTGGGTTGGGATGTGACGGCCCGGCAGTTCTTGCCCTACCACTTAGCAGGTGTAGTGCCCGGCATGATATTGAAGAAGCATCGCTTTTTCCGGGGCATTGTCAAGCGTCTATTGTCCTGATTCATGTAATTCATCTGAAGTACTATCATTTTTGCTTCGCGCTTCCTTGAATTCAAGTAATGATTGTGATAAATAATTAAAGGATTTTTTCTATAAGACGAACAATATCCTTATCGGGCACTTTTTGCGAAATTATAATTGATGGCAGGTCTATAAAAAAATTTTGTGGTGTTGTTGAAAGTGCTTTGTAACACACTCAATAATTGTTCTAAAGTCAAGAAAGAAAATCAAAATCTCAGCCTGACCTAAAAGGGATCTTTTGCAAGGACCTCTTTAAAAGGGAGGAAATATGCCGGTTTATCAATGGAAAGGCAAGACCAAAAAAGGCGTTATTCAAAAGGGTGAAATAGAAGCTAATAATGAGGATGCGGTCACGTTACAACTTCGTAGGATGCAGATTACCCCTATAAAGGTTAAGCAAAAACCAAAGGATCTTTTTGAAAACGTAGAATTTTTACAACCAAAGGTGACGGAAAAGGATATTGTAGTCTTTTCCAGACAGTTCTCCACTATGATTGACGCCGGACTTCCCTTAGTTCAATGTTTGGAGATCCTCCACTCACAACAAGAGAATAAGACTTTTAAGACAACGTTGAAAACGATTAAGGACGATGTGGAAGGAGGAGCCACGTTTGCCGAGGCTTTGGGAAAGTTCCCCAAGATTTTTGACGACTTGTTTGTAAACATGATCGCCGCAGGCGAGGCCGGCGGTATACTCGATGTGATACTGAATCGTCTTTCAAATTATATAGAAAAGGCAATGAAACTAAAAAAACAGGTGAAAGGCGCTATGACTTATCCCATCATAGTGCTTATTGTCGCAGTTTTAGTTGTGGGTATTATCATGGTTTTTGTCATCCCCGTATTTGAATCAATGTTCGCGGACTTTGGGAGCGCCCTTCCCGCGCCTACACAGGTCGTTGTTGCCTTGAGTAACCTTATAAGGCACTATGTATTGCATATGATAGGAGCTGTAGTTTTGTTCGGTATCGCTCTTAAAAAATTTTATAACACTGAAAAGGGGAGACTACTTATAGACAGGCTTCTGTTGACTTTCCCTGTGTTTGGCCCCTTGCTGAGAAAGGTGGCAGTAGCCAAGTTTACCCGGACTCTTGGCACAATGCTATCCAGCGGTGTTTCGATTCTTGAGGGACTTAAGATTGTTGCCAGGACTGCGGGAAATAAAGTAGTGGAGGGTGCTGTTCTTGACGTTCGATCAGCTATTAGTGAAGGACAGACAATTGCTGCTCCTTTGGCCGCAAGCGGTGTATTTCCTTCTATGGTGGTGCAGATGATCGCGGTTGGTGAATCCACAGGCGCCTTAGATGCCATGCTTGGAAAGATTGCGGATTTTTATGATGATGAGGTGGACGCCGCGGTAAGCAATCTTACAGCAATGATTGAACCGTTCATGATGGTTTTTTTGGGAGTGGTAATCGGTGGTTTGATCATTGCCATGTATCTTCCCATCTTCAAGATGGCGGGGGCGGTCGGAGGTTAAAGGGCCGGGGCGCATGCCTTGACAGAGAAAAAACCAGGTGATAAGAGTATTGACCTTTTCTCCCAGTGAGAGACAGATAAAGTCGGGGCGTAGCGCAGCCTGGAAGCGCACCTGAATGGGGTTCAGGGGGTCGGAGGTTCAAATCCTCTCGCCCCGACCAGTAAAATCAAGGAGTCGGCTGATATTGGCGACTCCTTTTTTGTTGGAGTCAAGCTTGAGGATTCGATTTTCCACCTTGACACCCATCTAATTCTTCTATTACATTTAATAATTACAACAACCTCTTCATCGACCATACGACACATGAACACGAAGTCCACAATTCAAAATGCGGTGGTTCAGTTACTTGAACCGATAAATGAAATCACCTTGGCGTTTCTCTTTGGTTCGGTGGTCACCAGGGATTCATTTCGGGATATTGATATTGCTGTCCAGCTTGTCCGTGATTTTCCCCGCACCGAGTATCTCAATTTTCAGTTAGACCTGCAGCTGGAGCTTCAAAAGGTACTCAAAAACGAGGTGGATCTGATTATTCTGAATCAGGCCCCTCCCCTCCTGCGTTATAAGGTTCTCAAAACCGGGACACTTATCATTGAAAAGGATCGCACTGCGTTCCGTGATTTCTTTAAAAGTACCATCTATGAATACTTTGATTTTCTGCCTGTGTTTAACCTATATCGTGAAAAGATGCGCCGGAGGTCCCTTTCATGACCGATCTTGATGTAGTTGACAAGCTCTTTGGAAAACTAGATCGCCATCTAAAGCGACTCGAGAGGTACCGAACAATTTCCTATGACGATTTCTCGAAAGACGAAGATGTGCAAGATATCATATTATACAATTTGCAGATGGCCATCCAAATCTGTATTGATGTGGCCTCACATATTGTGTCAGATGACAAACTCGGCACCCCGGACACAATGGCAGATTTATTCATCATTCTGAGCCGCAATCGCATACTCCCCCACGATTTTGGAGAAAAGCTGGCAAAGATGGTGGGCTTTAGAAATCTTTTAATCCACGAATATATTGAAATTGATCTCGAAAAAGTTCATGGCCTGCTTCAACAAAACCTAAGCGATTTTGATCGTTTTAGAGGACTCGTTTATCAAGCATTCGAAACCATCTCACAGCAGTGACCTACCCGAAGAATGCAAGTCGAATGTTGAAAGGGAAGAGACAACCAGTTCTCCCAATTATCTCCCCGGCAAAGACAAATATGGCCTGATTTATCTCTCAAAAAAAGATAAATCAGGCCATATTTGTCTTTCTTGAACTACGCCGACGCGATGGTGTCATTGAATATTACAGGACGAAGAAAGGTCATCATAAAATGCTTCAAAGTTTTCAACCTCTTCACTAAAACCGTGTTGTGCTAAGACGCCTTCTAAGCCAACTGTTCCAATCAGGTTGTTCATCAAAGGTAGGCGTCTACCGGTTGCTTCCCCATCTGGAAAAGCAGCAAGGCTCGCTCCTGCACCTAGCAAAACAACATGCGGCGAATGATTGATGTTTGTTTTTGCATCGAATACGGGAAGGCTAGGCACTTATGTATCCTTTTGTCTATTTGCGCTCTAACGATAAAGTCACTTGCCAGCATGAACCGCAGGCAAGCGCTGGTCAAGCGCACTGCTTGGTTATACGTTATAGTAACTCTTCTGAAAGATAATCATTTTCGATATCTATAAATTTTGACATCATTTTTGAATTCGTATACAATATAAACTTATTAATATAGCTCAAATAAGCAAATCTGGTTAAGCAAAATTAAGTGGAGTGGTCCTGATGGCAGAGGAGAAACATCTTAATCTCATCCGGCAAGGTGTGGCTGTTTGGAATAAGTGGAGGAGCAACAATCTACAAGAAATAGTAGACCTCAGCGAGGCAGACCTCAGCAAGTCATGGCTCAGCGAGGCAAACCTCAGGGAGGTAAACCTCGGAGGGGCAAACCTCGGAGGAGCAAAACTCAGTGAGGCAAACCTCAGAGGAGCAGATCTCAGCAAGGCAGACCTCAGCGGGGCAAACCTC
>DAOVGD010000091.1 GCA_030672555.1 Desulfobacterales bacterium | reverse complement strand
ACAATCTTGCCTCCTTCGACCCGGACCAGAGCAACGGCGCAGGCGCTATCACGCCATCTGTCAGCGGTTTCAAAGTCAATGGCAACGAAAGTATCGGAACCGGCTTTAATAGTTTGTTTGTCTGCTATCATTTTCCCTAATCTTCTCCCCTACCAAATAACCTCCACAGGATATTGGGCAACCTGTGGATCAGCACTCAGGATGGCTAAATTCTCCAACTGGGCTTGAGCAACAAGCATACGGTCAAAAGGGTCTCGATGATGATTTGGAAGGGTGTAAACATGGAGAGCATGACTCATCTGTATAGGTAAACTCTGAATGGCGTTGGCAGTCAATTGGTCCGGGATAAAACGCTCTGGATCATCAGGGAGTCGCAGTCTACCGAGTTGAGCTTTAATAGCTATTTCCCAACCAGAAGCGGCACTGAGGAACAAATCATTATTCCCATCACTGATAATCTCGCAGACATGCGAAGATAACTTAGGGCTGTCTATAATCCACCACAGGAAGGTGTGGGTATCCAATAGCGCTTTCATTGTTCAAATTCTTTCAAAACAGATTCAGGTAATGGCGCATCAAAATCTGACGATATTATAATCTTCCCCCTGGCAGTTCCCGCGACACGACGGGCCAGCCTTTTTTCTATCGGAACTAAACGCGCAACAGGTTTTCCTGCTTTGGCAATAATAATTTCCTGTCCATTCCCCACTCTCGCCAGGAGTTTAGAAAAGTGGGTTTTTGCCTCATGAACATTCACCTTTATTGGCATGTGCATTCACCTCCATTGCTGGGATAATAGACTAAGCTTTAGACTAAGTCAAGGCACATTTTTATTTGGTGATTTAAACAATGTATCCGGCGAAACAACGATCACCCGACACCAGGTTTCATGAAACATCCCATGGCGCCTCTGACTTAGAGATGGACTTATAAATCGCATCTGCCTTTAACCGCACACCCTCTCTTTCTGTGTCGTCATCCCGGTATAATATCTTCAGAGAGGTAGAAAATTGTTGTTTATCTTCATTGAATATCACAATCTCAAAGCAATCTCCTCTATCATAGAGAGATTTATATGGATAATCATCCCTTTCAGCAAGTAATGTCGCCCGGTATACCTCGTCAAATGTTAAAGGAATCTGTTTAAAACATAGATCCAGATACTCCGAATCAATATTCACACCGAGTTCATTTGCAAATTCCTCTATTTTTTCTCGACCGCAGTTGATAGTTCTATAGAGCCTCCCTCTTGAGATATCCTGGCATTCTCGATCGATATAGTCGATAAAAGACTGACCGAATTCTTCTTTCCAGCCGAAAGCCGCCCTATTCTTCCGACTTTGATACTTTTTCAACCTTTTATAATTTATAATAGCCCTCTTCATCCCTCGAAAGATAGATGACCCCCTGTTGGTGTAGTCGAGATCGCGCAATATAATAATTTTGTATCGATGCATTACCGCATCCTCTAAGGGTTTGATATCGGACGGAGTGAGTGTCAGTTTTGGCCCATCTTCTTGTTCGGTAAGATAGGAAAGACCTTCATAAAAGGCTACCTCTGGTATCTCCCCAGAGTTTTCAATCAATTCCGCTTCGTCTTGCAAATAGCTTTCTTTAGAATCTGTATTAATCATTTTAAATCAATTTATGGGTGGTTAAGCGACAATGGTAAAGTTTTACTTGAAACCGCTAAGCTCAAATACTTCCTACCCCCTTCGAACATCAACCGTTTCCCCACCATCATAGCAAGAAAGGAGAGAAGTTGTTCCTCCTGTAATCGAGGAAATTCTTCAAGTATCCTTGCAACTGACTGCCGGGTTCGGCAAAACAGATAAATCTTTCGGGAGGTCCCGGTGAGACGATGTGTCAGGTTTTCCGCCTTATATTGCCTCTGGCGGATGATCAAAAAGTCTTTCCCGTCCTCATAGGTAAGGATAGGCGCACACGTTGGACCTTTTCTAAGAGCACAGTATGCCTTTTTCCATTCATTGACTTTTTTTATTACAGGCCGCCATAGCTTTTTCTGCTCTTGCAGACTTCCACGGTATCCCTGCACCATAAACTGGCTGGCCTTATGGATCTCGGGCGGAAAAAGGGTCTTGTAGTGCGGATGGTTGAATGCTGCGCTGATTCCAAATTCTTTTGCATTGTTCCACACAGGACTCTCAAAGCCAAGCCAGAAACCGGATGTCTTGAGCGGGTAAAAAGGTAACACAAAATCGAGATTCTGCAACGTTTCGTTCACATCCTGTTCGTCGCTTCCCGGAAAATAGAGGATCAGGTTTGAGATATTTACAATCCCCAATTCTTCGCAGTGCCGCATAACTTCTATGTTTTCAATCGCTGTCGTCCCCTTGTTCATCTTGTTCAGGAGGGGGCTGCTAAGGGCTTCGATTCCGATCTGGACCTCTCGCATACCCGCGTTACGCATCGCTTCAAGGGTTGAAAACGGTATGGATGCCCTGATCTCCCCGAACAGATGCAGATCTTTCTGAAGTCCCTCAAGCCCCTTAAAGATCCTCTCAGATTTGTTGACCGGAAGCAGATTGTCCATAAAAGTAACGGAAAGTGTCTGATATCGTGATGTCATGCGATCTACTGCAGTTACCACTCGTTGTTCTGATTTTGATCTGTATCCTCGCCACTGAAGATTGAGATTGCAGAATGCACATCCCCCCTTTTTGTTCCACCAGCACCCTCTTGAGACTTCTATCGGAAGCGTCGGAAAAAAGGTCTTATTCGGAGGGAATCTCTTCAAGACCGCAAAATAGTCATCGTAATCGGGCGCCGGCAATTCATCGAGGTTACGGATTTGATTGTGGGACAAGGGAGGTATATCTTTTTCTGCGTTCCGTGATAGTACCCCTGGAATGGTATGGTCTTTCATTTCGCTTCCGTTTTGCAGTAAGCGGACCAGTTCGTACAATGGAAGTTCACCTTCACCATTTACAACAAAGTCGATCTCCGGGACGGCTCGCAACAGGCCTTTTCCCAAATCACCAGCGCAAGCAGATCCTCCCACGGCAATGGAGAGTTTCGGAAATCTTTGTTTGATTTTTTGAATGAAGTAAAGACTGGAAGTGAGTTGACATAGGCAGACGGAAAAACCCGCGAGGATGTAGTCTGTCCAGTCTGTATTGCTGATAAGGGTGGCTGAAATGTCTTTTAATTGGACAATGAGGGAATCAAAATCAGCCTTTTTGATAATCGATTTTCCGGCCCCTTTACGATAGAAAAATGTTCGGATCTGTTCAGATCGTTCCGGGAATAAAAGCGCCGCATAGAGTGATTCCGCCACCCAGGTTTTTTCCGAAATCCCCTGGTATAGTTCATAACCGATTGCCTCGGCCGCCTCGAGATAGAGGTGGAACGCATCGATTCTTAAATCAGGAATCCTGGTTCTTAGAAAGCCTTTCAGAGAACCGAGCTGAATGGAAGGACGGTTGTAAAAAGGCCACGGCGCGGATATGAGGGCTATTTTTTTCATAACCTTAATTCTGATAGTTTCGCAAAAAGTCAAAAATATCACGCAAAGCCGCCAAGGCCGCAAAGTTTGTTCTTTGATAACAACATGTTGTCTTAGCGGTCTTTGCGGCTTTGCGTGGGAAATAGACTTTTTACGAGATCATCAATTCTATTTTCTCAAAATTTCGACTTACTGTATCCACCATATAAAACGTCGGGGCACCATCTTTTCCCATAATCTCACCTGGATTTAAGAAATCGGTATCTCCGACTTTTCTGTGATCAGCCGTATGAGTATGACCATAACAAACCAGGTCATATTGACCGCTTAGGGCGAACCCTTCCGCGACCTCTTTATAGTGGGTAAAAGCAATGTTGTACCCTCCAAAGTCGAGATGCCCGACAGGATCATACAGGGTGATATTGGACAGCTCCGTAAGAGAAAGTTTTGTCAGAAGATACCGGTCTCCGTCGTTGTTCCCAAAAACGCCGTGAACAGGGATCCCTCCTGTTTCAAGCTCCCGCA
>DAOVGD010000086.1 GCA_030672555.1 Desulfobacterales bacterium | reverse complement strand
GTAAACAGTCCTCAAGACGAATGGCCGGCAAGAAGAAAGGCCGGCAAACTCTCTATTTGCCGGCCCGTTCTTGCGTTCTCTCGCCTTCTTTTTGTTGAGTTCTTAGTTTCTGGTTTCTCGTTTCTGGTTGCTGGATGCTGGTTACCAGTAACCAGCAACGAGCATGCGGCTAACTTACCTTATAAGGATTGACTGTCATTACAGGCACGGGCGATTTCCTGACAACATTTTCAGCGACGCTTCCAAAAATGGTATGTTCCAACCCTTTACGGCCATGGGTGCCCATGATGACCATATCAACATTTTCCGACTCGATCGTTTTAATGATCTCAGTGGCCGGATCTCCCACAACAATCTTTTTCACATAATCAGGACAGGCTTTCAATGCATCTGCCTGGCTCTCACACATTTCGTCCATGGCTTTTTTCGCGCCGGATACTACCTCATTGGTAAAACTTTCAGCCGAAGGATGTGGAATAAAAGAATACATGCCCGATGCTGCAAGGTCCTGGGCCACATACATAAGTATAAGTTTGCCCTTGTATTTTTCGACAACAGTAAGAACATAAGGGAACACTTTTTGTGTACTTTCAGAAAAATCGACAGGAAAAAGTATCGTGTTGATTTCTACCATGGTTCGTTCCTCCTACTATAAAGTGTTTTTGTGGTTATGATGATATTATTTTTTATTCTACCAGAAATTTGGTTTTACTTATACAAAAAAATGTATAAAATGGGGGGTGTTGATCCCAAGAGGATAAGATGATATAGAAAATATTATGATTGATCTGCACACACATACAGTTTTTAGCGACGGTGTCTTAATCCCCACCGAGTTGGCGCGGCGGGCAGAGATTTGCGGTTATACCATCATAGGGATTGCAGACCATGTTGATGCGTCAAATATCGATTTTGTGATACCGAGACTTGTAAGGGTGTCAGAAATCTTAAATCGAGTAAACAGAATTAAAATGATCCCATGTGCTGAGTTGACCCATATCCCCCCGTCTCAGATATCCGCGCTTGCGAAAGAGGCGCGTGAATTGGGCGCTCAGATAGTAATTGTCCATGGTGAAACCATTGCCGAACCAGTGGCGCCAGGAACCAACAGAGCGGCGCTTTCGGCGGAGATAGATATCCTGGCGCACCCAGGGCTGATTACCAAAGAAGAAGCGCTGATAGCCGCGGATGTCGGGATTTGCCTGGAAATCACCGCACGGAAAGGGCACAGCTTGACCAACGGCCATGTGGCACGTTTAGCCAAAGAGGCAGGCGCCAAACTCATTTTAAGTTCTGACGCTCACGCTCCGGAAGATTTGATGACGGACGAGTGGGGTAAACAGGTGGTCCTGGGAGCCGGTTTAACCGGTGATGATTTCAAAGAGATGCAGGTAACTGCCGAAGCGCTGGTATTGCGAATTCCTTAATTCCTCTGACTTCTGCCCTCTGCCCTCTGACTTCTATCTTCTGACCTCTGACTTCTGCCCTCTGTCCTCTGCCCTCTGTCCTCTATTCCCTATCCTTCTTTTTTTTACAATACCGTTCCTTTTCGCTGTAAATACAACCGCAGTACTGCTGGCGGTATATGTTGAGCTGCTTTGAGGCCTCTATCCCTTCCTTCCAGCCTTGTCTGAAATCTCTGTATAAAAAAGGGACACCGTATTCCTTCCCTAAACTTTCTCCTATAGATCGTATCAGGTCATGTTTTTGAAATTTACTGTACAGGAGCGTTGTGGTAAAGTAATCGAACTTCCCTCGCCGTGCGACAATCGCCGCGTATTTCAGCCGTGAATGATAACAATAACGGCATCGATCGTTTTCACGAAAAGCCACATTCTGAAGAAAGGTCTCCAGATCATATTCATCCTGGTATATGACCTTCAGCTTGACCTGATCCGCATAGACTTTTAAGGTATCCAGCCTGCGGAGATACTCCTGATAGGGGTGGATATTATGATTGTAGAAGAAACCAACCACATCAAACGACTCGGAACAAAGTGTTTTCAAGGAATAGATAGCGCAGGGTGCACAACATATGTGAAGTAATACCTTCATTGATTATATAGGTTCTACGAAAATTCTTTTTCTGAAAAGCTATAGTTTCGTGCTCCAAAAATAGCCGTACCGATCCGGACCATGGTGGCTCCTTCTTCGATGGCTGTCTCAAAATCGCCGGTCATCCCCATGGAAAGCTCGTCCATGCGAATATTAGGTATTCCTTCCTCTTGTATCCTGACCTGAATGTTTTTCAATTCCCGGAAATAGGGACGGACCTTTTCCGGCTCGTTGAAGTAAGGGGGCATGGTCATCAGGCCACGGAGAGAAAGATTTTCAAGGGGTGAAATCTTTCGGACCAGAGAAATCACCTCATCTGTGCCGGCGCCATATTTAGTGGCTTCTTCAGCTATATTAACCTGGACCAGGATCGGTAGAACCTTGTTCTCCTTTTTAGCGCGTTTGTCTAATTCTCGGGCTAAATTGAGACTGTCTACGGAGTGGATCATATCAAACAGCCGTACCGCGTACTTTGCCTTGTTCGTCTGCAGATGGCCGATAAAATGCCAGGATATATTATTGCGCCCGATCGACTCAATCTTGGACCGAGCTTCCTGGATGTAATTTTCGCCAAACAGAGAATGCCCCGCTGCAACGGCTTCCCGAATGAGATCTACGGGAACGGTTTTGCTTGCAGCTACCAAACGGATCTTTTTTGGATCACGCTTTGCCCGGATAGCAGCATCCTCTATTCTTTTTTTTATATTATTCAGATTGTTGTTAATGTTGTTTGGCATTGGAATCACTTTTGTCTAAAATAATGATCGGGGCAGATGCAACGGTCTGTAGATTTGGAGTAGTGGAGTAATGGAGTAATGGAAAAAATATCCAACACTCCAGCACTCCAATACTCCAATTAATTCAAGCAATACAAATCAAATTATATTGGACACTATTGATCAGATATACACAAGCGCGTTCTTAAACGCCTCAATCACCTCACAAAGTGGGAGCCCTACAACGTTGGTAAATGACCCTGAAATACGCTTGACTAAAAAGGTGCCTGTCCCTTGTATTGCGTATCCCCCTGCCTTGTCAAAAGGCTCACCCGTTTCAATATACCACTCGATTTCGCGCTCTGCGAGGTCCTTAAATTCAACCTCAGTCTCTATTATTTCAGAAAAGGATCGGTTGTATGTGCGGTTCATCAAGCAGTATCCGGTCAAGACCTTATGCGTGGCGCCACTTAATTGCCGCAGCATTTTTAGGGCCTCATCAGGGCTTGTCGGCTTACCAAGGATATTGCCATTGATGAAAACAATTGTATCGGCTCCGAGTATCCAGCTCTTTGGATAGCGTTGCGCAATATCGGCAGCCTTTGCCTCTGAGAGTTTTTGAACATACCCTGCCGGGGATTCTGTGGAAACAGTTGACTCATCAATTGCGCTTGGAACTATGGAAAATGTCAGCCCCACCTTATTCAGCAAATCTCGTCTGCGCGGTGATGCCGATGCAAGGATCAAATCAGGTAATTGGAATGGAGGCGTAATCATAATCGGACGATATCAGAATCAATAAGGTTTGGCAATGGCTTTGGAGGGGCTGTTTGAGCTTGACAAATAGAGGTGATAAAATTATTATCCATAACATGCCTGGGTGGCGGAACTGGTAGACGCAAGGGACTTAAAATCCCTCGGGGCTTGTCCCTGTACGAGTTCGATTCTCGTCCTAGGCACCAATAATTTTAAGGGGTTAGCTTGATATTGGGTCCACTTTATCCCTTCTTGGATATGACGGATATCATTATAATCAGCAGTAGGATTTCAAAGATCACGACTGCCGGCCAGCTTTCGGAAAAATAGTGAATCAAGCCTGCGCCGACAATGGCGGGAACACCAAAATCGATTGCCGCACCTATTCTTCGAGGTGTATCCATTCTGAACCTCCTAATCCAAATATCAACATGAAAAACTTCCGCTCTCAGAACTTCCCATCAAAAGGGCATTGAGACTTTTGCAAAGGTCTCATTTTATGATATGTAACGTGTCTATACCTTAAAAATTATGTAAAGTAAAGTGTAAAAAAAGCATTGAACTGTTGTCCCCCCTTTGGGGGATCAAAGCCACGTTCTCTGCGCGTGGATTATTTATTCGGACATGCAAGACACGAAGACGTTAGATTCTATATTCGGTGGCCGAATCAAGGTTGTTCAAGATGCGGCAGGATATCGATTTTCCATAGATGCGGTTATCCTGGCGCACCACATAAGGCCGAAGCCTACGGAGACCGTTCTTGATTTAGGGACCGGATGCGGTATTATTCCTCTCATCCTTGCCTACAAAGAATCGAGCGCCCATATCATTGGGGTCGAGATACAAAAAGAGCTTGCTGAAATGGCTGACAAGAATATCCGATTGAACAATATGGATGATCTTATCACCATTTATCATAAAGACTTAAAGGAACTTAAAGGGGCCTTGCCTGCGGGAAGCATCGATCTTGTCTGCAGCAATCCGCCGTACAGAAAGACCGGTTCCGGGCGTGTAAATCCGAATCTGCAGCGGGCGATTGCCCGTCATGAGATAAAGACCGGATTACATGATATTCTTGAAACCGGTGCCTTTTTGTTGAAAAAAGCGGGTCGCATAATTTTAATTTATCCTGCAGAGCGTTTAACTGACCTGTTGTATGGGATGAGGAAGTTTGGTCTCGAACCAAAGCTTCTACGGGTGGTCTATTCCTATGTTGACTCAGAGGCGAAATTGGTTATCCTGGAAGGGAGAAAAGGGGGGAGACCGGGTATGAAGATAAACCGTCCGCTTATTATATATAACGGGGACGGGAGTTATACGGGGGAAGTACAGACGATGCTTGAATAAATTTTTTATAATTGGGGGATTAAGGAATTGAGGGATTTAGGAATTTTTAAGATGTCGGTTTTGAGATCGTAGTTCAGCAAGTAATTTCTAAGCCCCTTGATTTGTTATCTCAAAAAATGTTTAGGATATCCTTCTTGCCCTATTACAATTCCTCAATCCCGTAATTCCTAAATTTCTTAATCGGAATCACAACGGTCCTATCTTGAACCTGATATCGGAAATGGTCTTTTTGCCTAAGGCCTTATTCAGTTGCTCGATAAGTTCTTCCTTTATGAATTGTAAGTGATGCATCCACGGCGCTCCTGCAACATGGACAATCAAGAGACTACCTTTTAT